>CAOJCV010000009.1 GCA_948432605.1 uncultured Mycoplasmatota bacterium
CCCTTTTTATCAAGGCTTGACGACTTTTTAAAATTATTTTATGTTTTTATCCTGTTGCATAAAAAAGGGAAAGTATGATATAAATTATTTAGAAAAGAGGAAAAACTATGATAAAAGAATTTAAAGAGTTCATAAAAAGAGGAAATGTAATGGATCTAGCAGTTGGAGTTATTGTTGGAGGAGCTTTCTCCAGTATTGTAACATCATTGGTAAATAACATTTTAACACCAATTTTAGGAATTTTTTTAGGTGGAATTGATTTTAGTACCTTATCTATAAAAATTAAAAATGCAGAAATCCAATATGGATTATTTTTACAAAGTATTATTGACTTTCTTATAATTGCATTCTGTATATTTATACTTGTAAAAATGGTAAATAAAATTATGTCAATAGGAATAAAAGAAAAAGAAGATCAAAAAGCAAAAGAAAATAAAATAGAGATTAAGAAATCTCAAGAAGCCCTTTTACTTGAAGAAATACGAGATTTGCTTAATTCTAAAAATAAAAGCACAACCAAAAAATCAAACAAATCTAAAAAAGAAAATTAAGGATTTGTTTTTTAATAAAAAAAAAGAGCTTCACAACTCGCTCCTAGGATACTTCATAATATTGTCTTAAACGCTTCAAACTTTTGGATTCCACACGTGATACCATTACTTGGTTCATTCCCATCTTTTTGGCCGTTTCTGATTGGGTCAAGTCTTCAAAGTAACGATACTGTAGAACTTTTTGCTCAGATTCCGTAAGTGTTGCTAAGCCACATTGTAAAGTAATTTTCTCATCAAGTGACAATCTTTCTTCAGATGGGATAGTTTCATAAAGATTTCTTTCCTCATCATTTTCACTATCAAAACTCACTGCTTCATTATTAACATTGATAGCTTCCATAACCTCAAACGGACTAAGATTTAAAAATTTTCCAATTTCCTCGTACGTTGGACATCTTCCAATTTTCTGAGCTAGGCAATTTTTAGTGATTTCTATTTTTTTAGCTAATCGTAAAAAATCTTTACTTACTTTCACCTTTCGATTCTTCATTACAAATTCATACATTTCGCCAAAAATATAATTGTAAGCATATGTGGAAAATTTCACTGTTCCATCATAACGATACTTTTTTAAGGCTTTAAGTAATCCGAGCTTTCCAGCTTGCAACAAATCTTCAAAAGGGACATTATAAAAGTTTGAAGCAATATTTTTGATCAAAGGAATATTTTCTTCAATCAACTCTTCTGCTGTCAAAATAACACCCACTTTTTTTCAAAGTATGCGCATACTTATTAAATTATTATTGTATTATTTGTAAATTTTTATTAAAAATCAATTCATTTTACAAATTTCAATAAAGAAACAACAAATCAAAATTTATAAAAAGACAAACAATTAAATTTTTAAAAAATCTACACAGACCATGATTAGCTTTCCTCACCTCTTGCCTATTACACTATAAAATATTTTTTTTAATTTTTAAATCCTTTCGACAAAACTAGAAAAAATTTTATCAAAAAAAACAGATTCAAAAATCTATTTTTCCTCTTTTAATATTTTTATTTTTTGAATTGCTTCATTAACACTTTCTTCATTTGGCAACATAACTGAAGAATAAAGATCAGGCATAGAAGCTGTTAATTCTGAAGAATCTGCTCCACCTAAAACTAAATTTTCAACTGTCCAAGATGGATTTCCATCTAATTGTTTTTGTATAAAAGCAGTCAAATTAGATAAAGATAAATTTGTAGCAAAATTCCCTTCAATACTTCCTAAAATTTTTGTATATCGAGTCAAAATAGTACCACTAGTAAGCTTATTAACCATTCCCTTAATCACTTGTTGCTGATGTCTTGCTCGTGCAACGTCACCTTCTCTTAAACCATAACGTTCACGAACGTATCCTAAAGCTTGACGTCCATCCAAATGAATCAATCCTTTTTTATATACATAATAAACAGCGCCCGTATCTTCCACATAATCAGCAGTAAATTCAAATGGATTATCGACATCTACACCATCTATCGCGTCAATAATTTGAACTAAAGAAGTAAAATTTATTTTTACATAGTAATTAATATCTGTTTTTAATAAATTTTCAATCGTTTTGACCGATGTTTCAACTCCTTTAAGACCAGCATGAGTAAGTTTATCTTTAAGGCCTGTAGTCCCAGCAACTTGAACATAATAGTCTCTTGGTATAGAAGTAAGTAACATTTTATGAGTAAGTGGATTAATTGTAATTACCATATTAACATCACTCCTAGAAACACTAGATAAATCTCCATAAGTATCAATACCTGTTACAAAAATACTAAATGGTTCTTTTGTAATTACAACATCTTTTGTAATAGATTCCTGTTCTACTTTTACCTCAATAGTATCAATTATTTTTGTGTTTTCCTTAAATTGAGGAGAAATTTCAGAATAGATTTTAACTTCTTCTTGCTCCATAATAATCGCATCTACCTTGCCATCTTGTAAAGACTGAATAAGATCACTGCTATCTTTTTTTATTTCCCCTTGAAACTTAATACTTTGTTCCAGTTCCTTTAAAACTTTTAAAACCCCTTTTCGATCATTAACATAAGCTATCTTATTTCCAGACAAATCATTTTTATCTTTATAAGAACTATCCTTTTTTATAATAATTTTATAAGTTTCAGTTTGAATGTTTAAAATACTAATATTTTCTAAGAAATTTAATGTTGCATTTTGAAAACTTAAAGCTATAGCAAACACTATAATTAAAAGAAAAGAAATAAATGTACCAATCATTCTCATTTTATAATTTTTTCTAGACATCAAATAATATAAGCCTATTCCAATAAGAATTAAAACAAAAAGTAAGAGAAGAAGATATTTTAATGGTAGTACTCCTAATTTTATAAAAAGAATAAATATTAACAAACTAAGAAAAGAAGTTAACAAAGAAATACTTTTAAAAATTACACTTTTTTTTAACTTTAGTTTTGTCTTTTTTTTATCTTCTACTTTCATAAAAAATCCTTTCTATCTCTTTAAGCCATTTTTCTTTTCTTCTTTTTGTGCCAAAGCATCTTCAAAACTATTAATATGTTCTTGATCAGGAAAAAAAGATTCAAAATTTATACTTATCCGTGGCTTATTCTCTCCCATATAAAAGCCATGAAAAGAAGGAGGTAGCATTCCTCGTTTTGAGCAAAAATGACTAAAATCGACCATATCATTTTCCATAAAAGCTAAAACAATATCTTCCAAAATTTGATTGGCAAATAAAGTACTATGACAATAAGGAACTTTAGTCACACCACAACTAGGCGTAATTCCTAAATCTATATCTTCAGATATACGAAATGAAAACGCACAATAAGGAGTATTGTCTCCAATAACTTTACCAGAATTAAATGAAATTTCAGCCTCTACCATAGGATGATTTAAAATTTTCTCAATACTATTTACATAAAATTGAGACCAATCTTTTATCAAAGGTAATGCTTCTTTCTTCTTCATAATATCACCTAAAAAAATTATAGAAAGAAAAAAAGAAAAATTCAACGATTTCTCTTTTAATTTGACATTTACTTTATAAAGTCTTTAATTATTATTTAATTAAAATTTTACCAGCTGTAATATGCTTTAAATTTTTAAAAAATAATTCTAAAAAATTAGCTTTTTCAATAGATTCTTTTACAGTTACTTCTAATGTATCAATGATATTACCAGATTCATCTACTACCTCTAAAGATCCAATTACACTTCCAGCTTCTATGGGTGCAACAAGTTTTTCCACTTTAAGATTATAAGCATAATTAGGAACACTTGATGACTGTTTCAAAAGTTTTGTATAATCTTTCTTCAAAACTATTTCCACAGTTTCTTTTATACCATTTTCCACTCTTTTTGTCCCTAAAACAGCATCTTTTTTTAGAAGAACACCTGTTTTATATGAATTGAATCCATAATTTAACATGCTTGAAATATCGGAAGAACGATTATCTGGAGTATCTGCTCCCATTACAACAGCTATAACTCTTAAATTACTTTTTTTAGCTGTCGCGGTAAGACAATAACCAGCAGTTGACGTAAATCCAGTTTTCAAGCCATCTACTCCATCATAAAAACGTACCAATTTATTTGTATTTACAAGCCAAGTAGAACTCCCATCAGGCTTTTTTAGATAATCTTCATAAATACTAGTAAATTCTAAAATTTTAGGATGATTTAACAATTCTCTTGCCATAATAGACATATCTTTAGCAGTTGATACATGACCTTCCGTATCTAAACCATGTGGATTTTTAAAAGTAGTTCCAGTAAGACCAAGTTCCTTTGCGCGTTCATTCATTCGATCCACAAAACCTTCTACACTTCCTGATAAATATTCTGCCATAGCTACAACAGCGTCATTTCCAGAAGCAATAGCAATTCCTTTTAAAAGTTCCTCTACTTTGTAAGACTCTCCTGCTTCCAAAAAAACTTGACTTCCTCCCATAGATGCAGCTCTTTCACTTATAGTAACTTTTGTATCCCAAGCAATTGAACCATTATCAATAGCTTCCATAATAAGTAACATACTCATAACCTTAGTCATAGATGCAGGAGCTAAACTTTCATTCTCGTTTTTATTCCATAAAACAGTTCCCGTTTCATAATCAATTAAAATTGCACTTTTACTATTTGGAGCCAAATCCACTTCTGCATTTGGATTCATCATTCCCAAAAGAAAAAAGAAACCAAAAAACAAAACTATATTTATTTTAAATCTCATAAAACACCTCTAATAAAAAATATGTAATCCAAGTTTTTTTATTCTAGAAAAAAGAATACAATATAAAAGGTGATATTGTGAATCATAAAACGAAAAAGAATACTTTGATCATAGTTTTCATAACAATCCTAATTTTTAGTATCAATTTCAAAACATTATCAAAAAACCAAATAGAAACCAAAATGATTTTTCAAGAAAATTTTAAACGTGAACAAACTATCCTTTTAGAAAAAGGCTACACAGTATTCGAAATAAATCAAATATACGAATATATGAGTAAAAAAAATATAGATAAAATTTTAGAAAATGAATATGTTGACTTAAAAGAGTTTTTTGGTATTACAAATTTTGACTTTGAAAAAATAGACTCCTATAAAGCTTATCAAAGTATTGAAAATATTCCAATGAAAGATGCAGTAACGAAAGTAAATTTAAAATTGGATGTCCCTTTCTACAGTGAAACTATAGAAATAACAAACCCAGATTCACTACTTGTTTTAGTAAACAAAGTATATGTTCTAAATGAAAATTATAAACCAGAAAATTTACTACCTATCCCATCTTTTCCAAATTTACAACTCAGAAAAGAAGCCATCGAGGATTTTGAAAAGTTACTTGCTCAAGCAAAACTTGATAATATTTTTTTAATACCATATAGTACATATCGATCTTTCTCTTATCAAAAACAAGTTTATGAAAAATATTTAGAAAAAGATCCTAAAGAATTAGTCGATACATACTCCGCTCGTCCTGGACATTCTGAACATCAAACAGGATTAGCTATAGATATAAGAAGCAAAGACCATTGGTACAATTTAACGAAAAGTGATTATGAATGGATGAAACAAAACGCTTATAAATATGGTTTTATTATAAGATATTCTAAAAATAATTCTAACTTCACTGGCTATAAAGAAGAACCTTGGCATATTAGATATGTAGGTATAGAACACGCAAAAAAAATAACAGATTTAAAACTCACATTTGACGAATATTATGATCTTTATATAAATATTCATTAACAAATTTGAAAAAGTTTAAGATTTCTCTTAAACCTTTTTTACTAGCAATGAGAACGGCTAAGAATTCTTGCTAATGCAGATCCCAAAGATCTACCTAATGAAAAAATTCCTTCAAACCCTTTAATAATTGCATTTAACATTGTTGCTGAAAAAGCACCTCCAATGACATTTTGTAACTCTTGCTTACCTAACATAAAACTCTCCTTTCTATATTATTTATGACATGTAAGTGGACGTTGTAAACCATCTAAAAAACCTGATAAAAATGCAATGATGCCCCCAATGATTCCTACAGTAGTCCACCAGTTTGTCGCCCCACCAGAAATACTTTCTAGCTCTTTTTTACATAACATTTCATATATCACCCCCTTTCATAGAATCTATGATAATCTGATAAAAAGGCTCAGTATCCATAACAATAGAAAAAGAAATTGTTTGCTTTTCATAATAATCTAATTTAGGAATCTCTAAAATAAGAGATTGAACAACAATAGAATTTGATAAAAATTCAACTTTGCCAAATGTCTTAATTTTTAAAGGAAATATTTGATCTTCTAAAATAATTTCCATTTCTCTTTTTAAATTTTTTGATATATCATAAGGAACAGTACATGTTACAGTGCATTCTTTTCCACATTGATAAATACCTTGAAATGTTCGAATACTAGAAAATTCATGATTTAAGAAAATATATAAAATAAGAAAAAAGAAAACAGTAACAAAATAACAAATCAAACGCTTAGGTTTTTCATTTAAAATAGAATATATATTATTCCAAACAGTTTTGACTCTCAAAATAAATACTCCTTTCAAAATATTTAGAATAATCTGTATGAGAAATATAAATTAACGTTTTTTCTTCTAAAAATTTATGAAGACCTTCTATAATTTTAATTTCCATTTTTTTCTCCACTTCACTTAAACACTCATCTAAAATATAAATGCTACCTTCTTGCATTAAAGTTCTGGCCAACATAATTCTTTGTCTCTCTCCTCCAGATAATGTTTCATCCGAAACATGTGTATCGTATCGAAATGGAGTTTTTGAAACAATTTCTTCAATATTACAAAGTTGAACTACATCAAAAAAACGATTACTTTCACTTTTTCCAAATAAAATATTTTCTTTTATTGTTCCTGCCATCAAACACTCCCCTTGACTAAGATATACAATAGAAGATCGAAGAAAAGATAATTCATAATCTTTTAGATTTTTTTTAGCTAAATAAATTTCTCCACCATAATCCATTAGTTCACCTATTAATATTTTACAAAAAGTACTCTTTCCACATCCACTTGGTCCAGAAAAAAAAACATGTTCATTTTCATAAATCTCAAAATTTACATTTTTAAAAATTGAAACAATTTGATGATACGTAAATGATAAGTTTTTGACTTCTATATTGGAAACAGAAATAACAGAAGATATTTTAGATAATTTTTCTTCTTTCCAATTCATTGTTTCACTTATTTTTTGAAATATTCCTCTCATATAATAGTATTTTGGTCCGATATCTACCAATTCTTTAATCGGATGAATAAAATAGAAATATAGGCTTTGAAAAGTAATAAAATCTAAAATAGCTAACTCATGCTGTTTAATTAACCAAATTCCATAACTAATAAGAAAAAAATAAAAAAAATCTAAAAAGTTTGTCTTTAAAATTTGCAAAAATAATACTTGCTTAGAAATTTTTCTTTTCTCTCTACTAGTTTCACATAATGAAGTTTCTAATTTATCATTAAAAAAATCAAATTGATTTAAATGTTTCATAGTTGAAAACATTCGTATGGAATCAACCAAAAACTCATTCCATTTTGTTTCAATTTCCATATTTTTTAAAACTAAACGATAAAAATATTTAGAAGAAAATATTCCTAAAATAACATAAAAAACTATTCCAATTAACACAAGCAAACTTAATTTTTGATTCATAAAAAAGAATAAAAAGAAAGAACACAATCCCAAAGAACTATCTAAAAAAAAAGTAATACATACTTGATGAAACAAATTTTTTATTTCTCGTGCTTCTTCAACTCTAGTAATAAGTTCTCCTTCATGGTAAGAATGAAACTTTTGAACTGGCAATAAAAATAAATGTTTCAAAAAAGAATACATATATTCTATATCTACATTTTGATCTAAATAAATAGTAAAATATTGCTTTAAATATTCAAATAGCATTTTAAATATATAAAATGTAGCAAATATAAATAAAATATAATAAAGTTCTTTTAATGCAAAATATGGAGCTTTACTAATTCCTATTTTTATATAAAAACTTGTCATAATTGTTAAAAAAGAAGTAATAATATGAAAAAAAACAATCATTAAAATACAAATACGCTCTTTTTTTATAAACTTTAAAATTTGCAAAAAAATACTTTTACTTTTTGGAAATCTTGGAATCATATTATTAGGAATAGCTTGTAACACCACACCATCCCACAATCCAGAAAATTCAGAAAAAGAATACTTTCTTTTCCCATAAGAAGGATCCATTAAAACAACTTCATTTTTTTGAACTTTTTCTAAAATAGCAAAATGATTAAGACCATTATTTAAAATCAAATGAACAATACATGGACAAAAAACTTGTTTTAAAAGTTCTATAGACAATTTTTGACCAAAAGAATCAAAGCCATATTTCTTTAAAGTTTCAACTAAATGAAACGCTGTTGTACCATGTTGATCTGTAAACGTATCTTCTCTTAACGTTTCAATTGAAACATAACCACCATAATATTCAATGATATATTCTAAACAAGTCACACCACAATCTTTAAAATCACGTTGTTTAATTGCTTTCATAAAAATACCTCCTACTTATATATTCCGAAATAATACAGCAATTTCCTTTTTTTAAATAAAAAAAATTATAAAAAAAAGAAATAGCATCTAACTATTTTCTTAAAAATTTTAAAAAGGCATTTTCATATTTCCATTTTTAAACATTTTCATCATCTTTTTCATTTCTTCAAATTGATTTAACAAACGATTAACTTCCTCAACACTTCTTCCAGAACCTTTGGCAATTCTTTGTTTTCGAGTAGCTTTTAAAACTTCTGGGTGACGTCTTTCATAAGGAGTCATAGAAAGAATAATTGCTTCTATATGAGCCATTTGTTTTGGATCAACTTGAACATTACTTAATCCCATTTTTCTTGCTTGTGGAAGCATTTTAATAATATTTTCCAGAGGACCTAATTTTTTTATTTGTTTTAAATTTGTTAAAAAATCTTCCAAGTCATATTTTCCAGTCATCATCTTTTTAGCTTGATCCTTTGCTTCAGCTTCTGACATAATGTCTTCCACTTTCTCAGCAATTCCCATAATGTCTCCCATATCTAAAATACGTTCAGCCATTCTTTCTGGATAAAAAGGCGACAAACCATCTAATTTTTCAGAATCTCCCACAAATTTAATAGGAACATTAGTTAAATGTCTTACAGATAATGCTACTCCACCTTTTGTATTTCCATCTAATTTAGTCAAAATACAGCCAGTTAAATTAAGTTTATCATGAAACCCAGTAATTACATTAATTGCATCTTGCCCCATCATAGCATCAATAACTAATAATATTTCATGAGGATGAAGAAAATCTTCAATAGAAATCAACTCTTGCATAAGATCTTCATCCACATGTAAACGTCCAGCTGTATCTATAATAATATAATCATTTTTATTTTCTTCTGCATAACGAAGAGCATGCTTAATAATTTCAAGAGGATCCTTTTTCCCTTCCTCATAAACAGGAATATTTAAACTTTTTCCTACAGTAACTAATTGATCGATAGCAGCAGGTCTATAAACATCACAAGCTACCAAAAGGGGTTTTTTAGCACATTTTTTACGAAGATAATTTGATAACTTTCCAGCAGTTGTTGTTTTACCAGAACCTTGAAGACCTACTAACATTAATATTGTAGGGTTAAATCTAGTTTCTAAAGGAGCTTCTTTTTCACCCAATAATAAAATAAGCTCATCTTTAACCAATTTAATAAATAGTTCATCTGGTTTTAAACTTTTTCCAACTTCCATTCCCAAAGATTTTTCTTTAACACTAGATACAAACTCTTTAACAACCTGATAATTAACATCTGCTTCCAAAAGAGCCATACGAATCTCACGCATTGCATCATTAATATTTTCCTCTGTAATCCTTCCCATTCCACGTATATTTTTAATAGCATTTGTGAGTCTATCTCCCATGTATTCAAACATTATGTATCCCTCATTTCTAAATATATTATACACGATAAAAAGAGATTTTTCATCTCTAATTTAACAAGTTTAATAATTCATTTTTTATCTCTTTTACTTCCATCGTTTCACAATTTAATGATAAATGATATAATCTCTTATTTTTTTCATAAATATGCAATTTCTTTTCAAAATCACATAATTTATTTTCTACTATTTTGACAGTATTTCCAACTGCAGAACGAGAAATATTTCGGTTACAAGCAATTTCACTCATAGATAAATTATCTTCATAATAGGAAGAAAAAACAGCTTGTTCTTTTTCAGTTAAAAGATCTTTATAAATAGAAAATAGATCGTTGTAATAAAAGAATTCATCCATTAATCCATCATTCCTTTAAAAAGCCCATAAATATAAGATTCAATATCAAACGCTTGCAAATCTTCCATTTTCTCACCTAAGCCAATGAATTTAACTGGAATACCAACACTTTCTTTAATTGCTAAAACAATACCACCTTTCGCCGTTCCATCAAGTTTAGTCAAAACAATTCCTGTAATATTTGTAATTTCTTTAAAAGAAGTTGCTTGCAAAATACCATTTTGACCAGTAGTCGCATCTATCACGAGCAATGTTTCATGAGGAGCATCAGGAATAATACGTCCAATAACTTTGTTCATTTTTTCGAGTTCTTTCATCAAATTTACTTTATTTTGTAATCGTCCAGCCGTATCTATAAGAACAATATCTACATTTTCCTCTTTAGCTTGTTCTAAACCTTCAAAAATAACACCTGAAGGATCAATGTTTTCTCGCCCAAAAAATAAAGCACCTGTCTTTTTTGACCAATCTTCAAGTTGCTCTACAGCACCTGCTCGAAACGTATCCCCTGCAATTACCATAACTTTTTTCCCTTCCTCAATATATTTGTGAGAAAGCTTGGCAATAGTTGTCGTTTTACCAACTCCATTCACTCCAACCATAAGGATGACAGTTGGCCCAGAAGAAGACATATGAATTTTATCTGATAAAGACTCATTATTAACATAAATAATAAACAATTCATCAACAATTACTTCATTTAGATATTTAGTATCTGTAATATTTTCCTTTTTCACACGATCCTTCAAACGATCTAAAAAAGTAAATACAGTATTAATACCAATATCAGCCATAATTAATAAATTTTCCAATTCTTCAAAATATTCTTCATTAACTTTAGTATATTTCACACCAAGTAAACTTAATTTTGAAACAAATTCACTTCTAGTTTTTTCTAAACCTTTTTCATAAGTTTCTAGTATTTCTTTTTCTTCTTTTATATTTTCTTTTTTACTAACAATATTTTTTAACTTATCAAATAATCCCATATAAGTTCCTCCTAAAATAAACTTTTTTTAAATTATAATACAAAATGCATCTATAATCTAGAAAACTTAGTTAAAAATAACCATTTTTAATTTCAAAATTTATAATGTCTTTTCAAATTTAAATTTTGAATTTTTTTATTTTCTATAAAATAATTTTTATAGGCATCAAAAACATAATTCATCACTTTTAACGTAATATCATTCGCATATTTTGTACTATGATATTCCGAAAAAGCTTCTGCTAAACACTCTTTTTCAGATTTCATCGCATATTTTGAAAGTTTTTTTGCTAAATCATTCTTCTGACATTTATAAAAATTTTTAAACTCTAAAGAAGAAGAAATACCAAATAAATAATCTACCAAATGACCAATTTCATGATAAATACCACTCCTTAAATTCGTCGCATGTTTTGGATGATTTTTAGAATCTGCAAATTTTTTAAAAACTTGATTACAAACATCTAAAGAATTTTGATACAATAAATCACCTAAACAAATCCCTAAAAATTGATATTTTTGACCATCATAACTTTCTTGAATACACCCCCCAAACCCTAATACATCGATATTCAAAAACACATGAGAATATAAAATTCCATCAGAAGAAAGATGTTCTTCCCACAAATCTTTATCTGCATAAGAATTTAAATTAATATAGGCATTTAAAAAATCTTTATTTCCAATAATTGATAATGTTGGTTTTAAAAAAGGATAAATTTTATATACCTCCTGTAATGTTTTAATTATTTCTTCACAAATTAAAACATCCAAACCAGCTAAATTTACATAAGGTATATCAAGTATTTTACGAACATATTCTTCACAATCAAAAACAGATTTCATTAATAACTACAAGTACCATCCTTTACATAAGCAGTAAGGTTAGCAAAATTTCCTTCATTTTTTTTATACACCAAAATAGTATCATCTAAATTACATAAATCGTTCTTATTTTCAAAAAAATTTGCATTTACAATATCTCTTACTGAAACTTCTCTGTAACATTTATTTAATAAAGAATGATCAGGATTATTAACTTGAAAATTATTAGGACATGTTTTTAAATACCAATTCTTAGATTCTACATAAGTGATAGCTGTATCAGCCAAACTTTTAATTTGATCCTCTAATAGCTTTTGCTTTTGATCTTCTAAAACTTGAAAAACTGAAACACCAGCTACACTCATCAAAATAGATAAAATAACGATTACAGCAAGGATTTCCACTAATGTAAAACCATTTTTCTTTTTCATAGAATCACCTATTAAAGTATACATTAAACCTAGACAAATGTAAATATTTGGGGTATAATTTGAAAAGCGAAACAACTTTAAATTTTATTTTTGAAAGAGGAGATTTTATGCAAAAAAATAAAGATGTCACGTCTATCGTTGCTTTAGGTGGACTTGGCGAAGTTGGAAAAAATATGTACGTTATAGAACATCAAGAAGAAATCATAATCATAGATGCTGGAGTTATGTTTCCAGAAAGTGATCTAATGGGAATAGATTATGTAATTCAAGATGTTTCATATTTAAAACTTAATGAAAGCAAAATAAAAGCATTAATTATAACACATGGACACGAAGACCATATTGGTGGAATAGCATTCTTACTGCAAAATGTGAATGTTCCAATAATTTATGCCCCTGGTATCGCAGCTAGTTTAATTAAAAACAAATTAGAAGACAATCACTTAGATTATCAAAATTTAGAATCTTTTAATAAAGATACACAATTAAAATTCAAATATTTTGATATTGAGTTTGTTACTACAACTCACTCCATCCCGGATAGTTTCGCCGTTGTAATAAAAACTCCACATGGAACAATATTTGAAACAGGAGATTTTAAATTTGATTTAACACCTATTGGTCCTATGGCTGATTTACACAAAATTGCTAAAATTGGCAGCGAAGGTGTAAAATTATTATTATCAGATAGTACAAATGCTTTATCAGAAGGTTTTTCAAAATCAGAATCATGTGTAGATGAAACATTAAATGATATTATCTCAAGACACTACGGAAGAATTATTTTAGCAACTTTTGCATCCAATATTTTTAGAATTAAACATATTGTGGAAACATGTAAAAAAAACAATCGTCAAATTGTTACTTTTGGTAGAAGTATGAAAACAAGTATTGAAATCGCCATTGAAAATGGTCTTATTAAAGATAGAAGTATCTTTATAGATGAAAATAAGGCAAAAAGTTTAAAAAGAAATCAAGTTTGTATATTATGCACAGGTTCTCAAGGAGAACCACTTGCAGCTTTATCAAGAATAGCGAATGGAGTTCACAAACAAATATCACTTCTTCCAGACGACTTAGTAGTATTTTCTTCAAAACCAATTCCAGGAAATGCAGCAAGCATTAATAAAATAATAAATAAACTGTATTTAAAAGGTGTTAAAGTATTTACAAATGAAGAATTCTCAGATATTCATACATCAGGACATGCCAAAGAAGAAGAATTAAAACTAATGTTACGATTAGTAAAACCAGAATATTTTATGCCAATGCATGGAGAATATAGAATGCTTATGGCACATAAAGCATTAGCAGAAGACTGTGGTATGCCTTCAGAAAATGTCTTTATTTGTAAAAATGGCGATGTAATTGAATTAACAAAAGAAAGAGTTCAAAAAGGACAAACTGTCACTGCTGGCGATATATATGTAGATGGATCAAGAATTGGCGACGTAGGCTCTTCTATTTTAAAAGAAAGAAAAATAATGAGCCATGATGGAATTTTAATGGCAATTATTAATGTAAACCCATTAAAAAAGCAACTTTTAATTAAACCAAATGTTACAACAAGAGGATTTATTATGGTTAACGAAAATGCTGAATTAATTGATAAAATAGAAAAAAAAGTTACTTCAATTGTAAGAGATTGTTTTTCAAAAGGAAACTATAGTTATACAGATTTAAAAGGACAAATTATTTTAGACTTATCCCCTTATATCAGCGCATTAACAGGAAGACACCCAATGATACTACCTATTATAATGGAAGTAAGACAAAGCGATTAGTTTTGTCTTTTTTATTGCTAAAATTTAAAAAAAACAATGCATTTGCATTATTAATTTACTAATTTATCCAAATCAACGTCACTACGATCATGTTTAATTTGTTCCCAACTATCTGTTTTTTTAATCATACATATTATATTAATTGGAATCCAAGTCGCGATAAATAACGAGAAAAAGATAATTCCTGATAATATATTTTTTGGACTTTTACGATTATATTTAACTACAAAAATATTCATTGCAACATTTATAAAATAGAAAACTATAAAGAAAACTAAACCTGAAGCATATAAATATGAGAAAAAATCAAACAACTCTACTCCTACTAAATTAAATATAATTAAAGCAATAGCTAAGAAAAAACCTAATACCACAACAATCGGTGCAGAATACATCATATACATATCAAAACAAGCTATATTTCCCGTTTTTAAAAAGTTTTTTAATAACTTACGTCCATAAACTTTTAAACAACTTAATGTACCACTTGTCCATCTTTTTCTTTGTTTCCAACTAGCCCAAAAGCTTCGAGGATGTTCATCATATGTGATAGCATCTTCTACAAAAGCGACTTGTATACCTTTCAACGCACATTGACCAGTAAACTCTGAATCCTCAGTCAAAGTAACAGTATGAAAACCATCCTTTACTATTTCTTTTTTCACCATAAAACCAGTTCCATTAATTGCAGCAGATCCTGAAAAATTCATTCTAGCGCGATTAAAGAAAAAATTTTGAATAAAATAAAATAAAGTATAAGAACCTGTAAGCCAATTATCTCCCATGTTTTTAGCATCTCTAAAACACTGAGCGACTTCTACTCCTTCACATAAAGCATCATTCATACGAGCTAAAAAATCAGGATGAACTAAATTGTCTGCATCGAAAATAATAAAAGCATCTAAATCATCTCTTTTTACTAACTTTTTAAAAGTATCTTCTAAAGCATCACCTTTTTGCTTTACAGGAACTGTACAATTAATAATTGTTGCCCCAGTATCTCTTGCAGCCTGTTCTGTATTATCTGTACAATTATTAGGAACTACAAAAATCTCAAATAATTTTTCTGGATAACGTTGTTTTTGTAGACTTTTAATCAAAGCACCTATTACTTGTTCTTCATTACGAGAAGCAATAATTATTCCAAACTTATGCTTAGGTTTATGTCGCCCAAACATACTTTTGTGATAATTTTTAAACCCAAATAATCCCGTAATGGCAAAATACATACAATAAATAAAAGAATATGCAAACAATATATAATATATAATAACTACAGCACTTGTCATTTCATCACCTCTCCAAATATACAAGTAAAAATATCCATATTTACATATAAATTATAGTATAATGCTTGAAAAAAAGCAACTTACAATTTCGTCACTAATTAAAATATGATATTCTAGATTCTTTTTAACATGCTACTTAAACTAATTTTTTAATCCAAAATAAAGTTTTTAAACAAAAAAAAAGCATGTTATAACACACTATTTTTCTGTATCACTTAACAATCCTTTATAATATTTCCATGCAAGAATACGAAAAGCTAACTTATCAATTAATTCTTCACTAATATCTCCATCTTGTAAAGCCTTTTTTACTTCTTTAATTGCTTCTTCATAATCAGTTACAATAAGTAAATCATTCCCACTCAAAATAGCTTCAACATATTTTTGATCTACAGAATTAGTAGCTCCCATATCTAAATCATCAGTAATAATAATTCCTGTAAAGTCAAGCCTATTTCTTAAAATATTATGTACACTAGAAGATAAGGAAGCAGGTTTATTGGCATCTATACTAGCTACTATATTATGACTTACCAAAACAGCCTCAGCACCTGCCCTAATACCACTTTCAAAAGGGGGAATATCATTATTAAAAATATCATCTAAAGAGCGATTATCTGTAGTACTGCTTTGGTGCGTATCAGCGTTATTTCCATAACCAGGAAAATGTTTTAAAGTATAGGAAACACCAGTTTTTTTACTAGCTTCAATAGCCGTTTTTGCATAGTTAGAAGTAAGAGCAGTATCTTTTCCAAAAGATCTTTCATACATATATGCACTTTGATTTGTAGTAACATCAACAACAGGAGCCAAATTTAAATTTAAACCCAAATTATATAAAACTTTACTTTTTTCTTTAGTATCCTCAGTAATTTTTTTAAATCCACCTAAATCATATAATTCTTTAGAAGATTTAAAAGGCTCAGAAACTAAATTTTTATTACTACTTATACGAACAACTTTGCCACCTTCTTCATCGACAGCAGTTAATAATGGAATAGCACTAGAATCTTGTAATTGCTTTATTTCCTTTTTTACACTTTCTTCACTCTTATCCTTAAAATCTTTCGCAAAAAACACAAAGCCACCAAAATTATAAGTTTTTAATTCATTTACAGCGTTAGTATCGGGATATCTTACTAAAAACAATTGTCCTATTTTATCATTTAATGACATTGTTTTCATCTTTTTATAAGCAAGATTATAAAAATCTTTAAAAATACCTTCATCCATCCAATCACTAGAAATGCCATTATTAGTTTTAACAACTTGAGATAGATTTACAACTGTACTATCTTGAATTTCTTTATTTTTATCCAAAACTCCCAAATATTCTAAAAGAATATTATCTCCAACTTTTGTATTTAAATTAACGTTTTTAAAAGTATAAATAATATTATCATAATCTTGAATAGTTATAGATTCTTGATTCACTGATAAAACAGAGCCCTCAATAGTAAATTTTTGTAAATTTGAAGAATCACCCTCTAAATCTTTATCTCCAATAAAAATAAATCCTAATACACCAATAAAAAATAAACAACAAAAAACAATTACAGTTTTGTATTTTTCTACCATAAAAAATTCTCCTTTCTACTAAGATATTCCAAAAAACAAAAAATATAATTAATTTTAACTCTTCTAAAAAAGAAATACAAATATTTTATAAAAAAAGAAAAAAAATAAGACAAAAAACTAAAGAAAAAGACTTGAAATAAAGAAGTGTTTCTGATATATTATTAATGCAATGCAGGTGTGGTTCAGTGGCTAGAATGCGACCTTGCCAAGGTTGAGACGGGAGTTCGATTCTCCTCACTTGCTCCAGAGAAGAATCTGCTCGAACTTTTATAGTTTAGAGCATAAAGATAAATATCAATTCTAGAAATGGAATTGATTTTTTGTTGTGAAAAGAAAGTGAGGAGATTCTTTAATGGTTAATATTATTAAACAAGAAATTGAAATTGATAGTGCTTTAAAGCATAAAATAGAATTTATATGTAGTTTTTGCAATACAACACCTACTATCTATAATGGAAGTATTAGAACAATAGAACACACAAATCTCACATACATTGAACCTCATAGAGTTATTATAAATGGAATTACTTATCTAGCATTTAATTATGAGCCAAATATTTATGCAGAAAATTTAAGTAACCCAATTCCATTAAGTAATTTAGAAGAATATATTAAGTCATTAAATTAAATATGAAATTTAAAAATCATTCCATTTAGGTTGATTTTTTTGTATTTACAAAAGAATTAACAAGGAAAAAATATGCCTTTTAATAGGTTTTACTAAATAAGAGTTAGAAAATGGAAAGTAATTAAAACAACGTAATAAAATTATTATAAACAATGACTACTTTTTAACATCTAACATTTTACTAAAAACTTAGATAAAAAGATTAAATTAGTAGTACTTAAGGTTAAATCAAGATTATGGTTTAAATCATGCATATGACATTATTTAATCTAGAAATTGAAAAAAGTTAAGTTATTTTTCAAACTTAACTTCCATTGCCCCTATTCCACCATTTATAGAAATAAAATTACTTCCATTTCCAATTACAGAATCATTTGCATAAGACTCATTTTCTACTAAAATTGAACCTAAACCTTTTTCAATATGTAATTGATAGTCATCTTTATTTCCTAAAAGTGTAATTTCTAATTTACCAACACCACATACAATCTCGCTATGACCCAAAATAAAGGCTTCAATCTCCACTTTTCCCGCTCCTGCATTTAAATCTAAATTATTTAAAGTAGAATCACTAATATCTATCTTGCCAGCCCCACCTTCAATAACAGTTTTGTCAAAAACAGAATCTTTTACAATAGTTACCCCTGCTCCTTGACTTAAAACAAAAGAAGATGCTGCAACAGAATCAATTAAAATCTTCCCAGCCTTAGTAGTAATATTTAAATGTTGAAGTTCTTTTTCAGGAACTGTTATAACAATTTTACTTTCATTTTGATTCCAGAAAAAAGATTGTTCATCTAAAATACTTAAAATACCATTTTCTTCTTCCACTTGAAAATTAGATGAGATATTAAATCCTTCTACAGAAAACTCTAAACCTGAAATAATTTCAAGTTCAGTCGCAGAAACATTAACATTTATAGATTTTATATTTTTGTAAACTTGTTGAAAATCATTTCCTTTTACATAACTTTTATCATCAAATATATGTGCCAAAAAGGAAAAACCAAAAGAAATACTACAAAAAATAGTAACAATAATAAAACCTGCTAATATAAGGGCAAATATCTTAGCGCTTTTTTCTACAGTATTCACTTTATATCTACTCCTCCAAAAATTGCTACAGCTTCAATATAAATTGTTTTCTTTGCATTATTATCTTTACGAACAGTACAATCTACTCCTCCAAAAATTGGAATTGATTTTACATCAACATTAACATTTTTCGGAACTATCAAAGTAACCCCTCCAAAAATGCTACATATTTTAATTGGTGTTTCAGCATCTAATTTAGCATCTCTTAAATCTAATTCTACACTTCCAAAAATTGCTTCAATATCTCCTCCTTTGTATTCTTCTTCAACCACAACATCATTCCCTGAAAAAATAGCAACAACTGATTTTCCATCTACCAAATTTAACTTTTTTATTCTTTGAGAAACTTTATTATGAAAAGTTTCATGAAATAATATACTTAGTCCAATAACAACCAATGTGAAAGGAAAAATAAGTTTAGCAATTAACCCAAAAGATATCCATCCCTGACATCCTCCCATAAGACCAAGCCCAATTAAAAATCCAAGAAAATTTCCAAAAAAATCTTCTGTAAAAAGTCCCACAAAACAAGGAACAATAATAAACAAAGTCCACCAACCATCAAAGAAAATATTAATTTTAGTAAGATCTAAAGCATTTAAAATCAAAATAAATCCTACAATTAAAAAACAAAGTCCCCATAAAACACTACGAAATTTTTTCATACCCACACTCTCTTTCGGAATAAGTATATCACTAAAAAACAAAAAAAACTTTAATTTTTCAAATTTTCTTCAAAAATATGCATTTCACCAATTGGAAAAATAATCTTGACACAAGTAAAAGAATTTACTAAAGAATCTACTTGAATAGCCAAATGAAGTAAATCACAAAGTTTTTTGGCAAAAAAAAGTCCCATTCCTGTAGAACCTTTTCTTCTTTTACTTCCCGTAAATCCTTTTTGAAAAATTCGTGGTAAATCATGAGTTGCAATGCCACACTCGTTATCTAAAAAAGTCAAAGTAATAAAAAAAAGCTACTTGATATGCAAAAATAGAAATCTTACTATCCTTTTTATTGCAATAATTAATTGAATTTTGAAGAATTTGAGAAAGCCATTTTTCATCAGAATAACCAAAAAAATCAAAATGAGATACATCTAACATTATAAATATATTTTGTATAATGTAAAAGTAAAAGATGAATTATAGAAGAGGTTCTTCCGAAAGTTTGTACACTTTTATTTTTTAACTTCTTTACCATTTGATAAAATAAGAGATTTTGGAACAACAAATGAATTAGTATTTTCTTTAGCAATAAATAAATGGTAATCATTATCTACTAAAGAAATAGTTGGAAGATTTCGCATTACCATTAACTTATTAAAGTCACTTTCTTTCATCACAACATCAAATTCTTTCCAAACAAAATAATTAATTGTGTCCTTACGGGCTAGCTCTCCTTCGTTTTTATATGTCTCAAAAGAAAAAGTTTCTTTGATAGTGTAATCTTTTTCTACAAAACTTATAATCTCAGAAAATTTATCATTTAAAGCAGTAACTGAAACATCATAAGGTGCGGAACGATCTGTTTGATATCAAACATCCCTTTAAATAAACTAGAAATATTTAAAGATATTAATGTTAAAGCAATTAAGACTGTAAATGTTGAAATGGTAAAACTTAAATTTTTCATTTTAGAATAAAAAGTTCTAAAAATAAACAAATAATTTTTCCTGTATTTTAAATTAGAATTTAAAATTTCTCGTTTAAAAAGATATGAGAAAAAGAAAAAGTTAAAATAAAAATACTAAATAATTTAAAACTACACTTAATAAAATTACAAACATACTAAGATCATGTTCAATTGAGATAAATTCACGATCAAAAAGATACAAAGCACCATGAGGAAATAAAAACACACTTATTTTTTCAAATAATTTTGAAGCTTTTTCATTTTGTTTTTGCATTAAAAAAATCATGAATCTTTTTTTCTTAATTTTTATTCTAAAAAAAACGACAACATAAAAAAGAAAAAATATAAAAATAATAAAAGAACAGAGTTCCATTCAAAAGAAAAAACAAATTAAAAAGGCAAAGAAAAAATATGCTTAATAATATAATTTAAAAAAAAACTAAAAAAATAGCCAATAGCAATAGGTAAAGACAAAAAAAAGATATAAAACCAAGAAATATATTTTCTAAAAGAAACATTTTTATAATATTTTTTTCTTAATACCTAAAATCATATAAGTCCCAAATTCTTTACTTCTTTTTTCAAACATAAATTTCATCATGTAATATATTAAAAAAACAATTACAAATAATAAAAATATTAACCAAAGAAATAGACAACCTAAGCTTTTCCATATTACTACTTAATTCTAATATTTCTTTAGATTCACTAACAATAAGAAAGGATTTAATCAAAGAAAATAAAAGAGTAATTGTAATTAAATAAAATTATATAACCTTCCATACTACGACAGGAATTACGAAAAGATAATTTACATAGTAATTCCATCACCTCCAAGCAAAGTCAACACATCTAAGATTTCTTCAAAAAATTCTTTTCTTGTTTTATTTCTACGCTAAATTTCTGTAAAAATTTTTCCATCTTTAATAAACAAAACTCAATTACAAAAAGATGCCGAAAAAGTATCATGACCCATAAGGATTGTAAACTGAGATTTTTCATTCATCTCTTTCAACGTTTCTAAAAGCATTTTAGAAGACTTAGAGTCTAATGCCCCTGTAGGTTCATCAGCCAAAATAAGCTTTGGATTATGAATCAATGCTCTTGCACAAGCATATCTTTGACATTGACCTCCTGATACTTCATATGGATACTTTTTTTAAATAGAATCAGTTCCTAAATTTCTAGCAATATTACAAACTTTATCGAAAATATGATCTTTAAAAACTTTTTGGATAACTAATGTAAGTGCAATATTTTCTTCAATTATCAAAGTATCTAACAAATTAAAATCTTGAAAAATAAAACCAAGCTTATCTCTTCGAAAATCAGCTAAATAATATTCTTCTATTGATGTAATTTCTACATTTTCTAATAAAATACTTCCACTAATAACCGAATCAATTGCTGATATACAATTTAAAAGAGTAGATTTTCCAGATCCTGAAGCTCCCATCAAAGCTACAAATTCACCTTGAAAAACTTCAAAACTAATTCTGTCAATTGCTTTTGTAATTACAGAAGGTGCTCCATAATATTTTTTTTAATTGTTTATTTTTAAAACTGGATTATTCATAAACAAACTCCTTTCATCACTAAAATTTTATCTCAAAAAAACTGTAAAATACATTACAGTTTTGTTAGAATCAAAGTTTTATAATCATTCGCAATAATTACCAGAAGAACAAATATTAGACTCAATACTTAAAACCATAGCATTATAAGTATCAGTTAACTCTTTTCTTTGTTCATCTGTTAACTTATCATATTTATTTTGATTAGAATTTAAATCAACTGTTCCTACATGACTTTTTTCAATTTTACCATTTTTAACAGCTATTACAGTAGGCATATAAATTCTTTTTTCTTTCGTATCATATACTTTTCCATTAGCATCTTTTAAAGTATAATTGTTTTTACCCAAAATAGAATCAAGAACATCAAGTAGTTCATAATATCCTTCTTTTTCATTTGTAGTTTTAGATAAAGTTCCATCTTTAATTTCCCAAACATTACGATATTCAGTTAAATCTAAATAATAAATAGTATTAATATTTTTTTCTTTTGCAACATCTATTAACACCTCAGCAGCATTTCTACACCAAGGACACCAATTTGCTCCAATATATATTATCCCAGTTTTATTTTTAATAATTTCAGATGCTTCCAAAGCCGTAACATATTTCATTGGGTTCTCAAGAGGAATAGAAACATTATTGTATGTAGCGCCATCACTTTCTCTGACAGTGTCATTTAATGATTCATATTCTTCTTTAAATCTTTTCGCATCTGTATTATCTATATCAGTATAATTCTTTAAAAAGACAGCCAAAAAGGAAACTCCCAAAACAACAAAAAATAGCAATCCCTTTAAAAATAATTCTTTTTTATCCATCCTTATCACATCCCATAATACTATTCTAAAGAAAAAAAGCAAAAAAAACAAGAAAAATCGGTTTAGAAAATAAAAAATTACAAATAAAAAAAAGGAATCCCTTTTATTTTAAAATTGTTACATTAGTTGCTTTTGACTTAGATTCATCTTTAGGATCTTTTTCAATATCAAAAGAAACTTTTTGATCTTTTTCTAAAGCTTTGTAACCATCTCCGTTAATACTTGAAAAATGTACAAAAATATCTTGTTTAGTTTTATCATCAGTAATAAAACCATAACCTTTTTCACTATTAAAGAACTTAACTACTCCAGTGTTCATTTTTTCTCCTTTACTAAATATCTCAAACAGTATTTGAAACATATATTTAAAATACCATTGTTCTTATCAAAAGTAAATAGTACTTTACTAAAAAAAAAAAAAAACAATAAATACTAGTACCTGTCAAGTACTCACTAAATAAAAATATAAATTAATTTAAATATTTTAGTCGATATTGGACAGGTGATAAGTAAAGGGTTCCATCTTGACATTTTATATAGCTTATATCAGATGAGTACTTTTAGTTTGGTATATCTGAATTAAAGTTGTATTCAATTAAATATTAAGCCTTATTTTTAAGATTCTTTTCTTTTGCACTTGAAACTGATAATCCTTTTTTTGTACATTTTACTGTTACTAATCCTAAAATATGTTTATATCTTCTAATTAATTTATGATTTAAAATAATTCCTAATTTGTTTTCTATATGTTTTTTTAATCTTATTGTTTCATAAATTCCTTTAACATTTTTATGTTCTTATGATATCACATCAGCAATTTCTTGTTTAAAGTTGAGGGCCAGTAGGTCCAGTTACACCCTGAGGTCCTGTTGTTCCAGTAGTTCCTCCAGATGGTCCCGTTGGACCAGTTGGGCCTGGAATTCCAGAACAGCAAACATATTTTGGTAAATGTTGATGGGCTTCTTCAACTTTTTTTCTAATTCGTTCGTAATTTGAATTACAATTCATGATATTTTTCTCCTCTCTTATTAAATCTATGATTAAAATATAATTTTCATTAGACATTTAAAAAAAGATTAAAAAAAGGAACTTTAAATTCCATCAATTTATATCAAATTTTGAAAATAATTTATAATATCTTCTTCTAAAACAGAAACTTTTTCATGACTCTTAGAATCCTCAACTTCAAAAATTCCATTTTGATACTTATTTCCAATAACTATTAATTTTGGAGTGCCAAGTACATAAACATCATTAATTCGATTACCAATACTTAAATTTTCACGATCATCTAAAATAACTTCAATCGAATGATCTAAAAGAAGATTATACAAATTCTCTGCTATCTCTTTTTTATCCTCACTATAAATAATTTGAGCCTTATAAGGAGCAACAGAATATGGAAGTACAAAACCTTTAATTTTATTTTCTACACGAATAACATTATTTTCAATTAAACAAGCTAAAATCCTGCCAACACCAATTCCATAACATCCCATATAATAAGGCTTATCTTCTCCATTTTCATCCTTAAAATAAAGTTTCATACTTTCTGAATATTTTGTACCAAGTTGAAAATTATTTCCTAACTCCACTGTATTAAATTCTTTTAAAGTTTGTACATCACTAATATTTAACTGTTTTAAATATTCTTCCTTATTTGGAAAATCTAAAACTTCTTTATTAATACCTAAATTTTGAGATTCATCAAATAAAATTTGATCTTCTCCTAAATTAGTTGCAGCTTGAAACTCTTCTGCGACACTACCACCTATAACACCATTATCACTTACAGTTGGCATAATAGAAATTCCTACTCTTTTAAAAATATTTAAATAAGCTTGATGCATTAAACGATAAGTTTCTTCCATATCTTCTTTGGATTTATCAAAAGAATAAGCATCCATCATGACAAAAGTTCTTGGTCGAAATAAATATCCACGTGCACGAATCTCTTTTCTAAACTTTTCTCCAATTTGATAATATATAGCTGGCAAATTTTTATAAGAACTTAAACGATTTGCTCCAAAAAGAGTAGCGCATTCTTCAGCAGTTGGAGCAAGACCATATTCTCCCAAATTGTTTTCTAATGTGAACATAATATCGCCTTCTTTAGTATATTGATTCCAACGATTTGATTGTTCCCATATTTTTTTTGGTTGTAATTTAGGAAATTCAACTTGAATACAACCTACTTTATCCAATTCTTCAATAATAATTGTTTCAATAATTCTTTCCAATTTTACCCATAAATTCCCATAGCCAAAAATGCCACTTTCAAATTGATATAATTCTCCTAACTTCATTAAAATATCTTGTCCACTATAGTTTAAATCAACATCATTCAAATTAATTTTCCTAATATTTAATCTACTTAATCTCATCATAAACCTCTTTCTAAAAACAAAAAAGAATAGCACATAAGGAGTCTAATTTTTAGACGGTACCATCCTTTCTTTTTTCTCTTTCTTTGATAACGGAAATCTCCGGAAATGTTTTCATTTCACTAGAAGGTAGGAATTATATTCTATCATAACTTGTTCTCACTCTACCAAGCTCACTTATATGAGGAAGAATAAAATAGTCCTTCGTTTTTGCTTTATCATATTATATCATATGCCAATAAAATTACAATTATTTTTCATTATACTTTAGGTAAATCAATAGCAGAATATGCCCCCATATCATACACCCTATAACCTAATTTTTTTAAAGTTTGATATGCATTATTACTTCTATTCCCACTTTTACAATACACAAATATCATTTTATCTTTAGAAAGATCAGATTCTAATATTTGGTCAACAGGGATATTAATCGCGTCCAATAAATGACCTTCCTCATATTCTTCTTTTGTTCTTACATCAACAATAATATATTCTTCTTGTCCCATTAATTCTTTTATCTCTGTCATTTTATCTATTTTTTGATTTGAGAGATTTTGACTACATCCACAAAGAAATAAGAAACAAAATAATAAAAGTAATATTTTTTTCATAATAAACCTCTTTCTAATATAATTAAATCAAAAAACAAACAATATAAATTGTTAAAAATAAGCTAAATTACTTTTTTAGATCATTTACAGTAGTTTGAATAACTTGTTCAATAAACGAAATATCTTCCAAATCTTCAATTAAAAACATAGGTTTTGCACCTTTATAAGGAATCTCTTCTTTCAAGCCAAAACTTTGATTATTCTTTGATTTTTTAATCAAAAAATTATCATTTTCATAAATACCACCAAAATAAGTATTTTCATAATAAAAAAGATATCCACCCATCATTGGTTTGCTTAAAAGTTTTAAATCACATAACTGCTCCAAAATATAATCTTTATATTCTTTTGTCATCGACATAATTTTACCTCATTTTCTAAATCCATAAATAAGATATCCAGTTTTTTTATAATTGTAAAGAAATATTTAAAACAATAACACAAGGATTGACAAGACAATCAAAATTCCAATTTCATAAGGAAGATAAGGTTTATATTTTTCATAATTTTTTAGAATATTTTCTCTATGTTTTAAATTATCTATATTCTTACCTATTAATATCTCACTTGACTCTAAAAAAGCATCAATATCATCTTTATAAAGACTCTTACAAGCATCAGAATCATATCCTGCATACTTTTTAGGTGGTTCAATAGTTCCATAAAAACGATCTAATTTTATAGAAGCAAAAATATTAGCAAAAAAAGCAGTAACGACCAAAACAGACACTGGATACAAAATATAACTAGATGCAAACAAATCTAAAATTACCGAAACAAAACATAAAAGTGTAACAAAACAAATACTTGGAATAAAGCCAAGAGCAAATCCAACTATACTATAAATTCTATCTTTCTTTTTTATTACAAAATCATATTTTACAGGAGAATTTAATATTTTAGATTTAATAAGCTCATATATATCATCCATTTTAGTATCAACACTACTTAAACAAACTTCAATATTCATTTTGGTTTCAGAAATAAACATATCAATATATTGATGAAAAGATTCTTGATTACCATGAATCGTGGCATTGTAAGACAAAGAAAATCTTACATTAATACTTTTTATTTCTTCTGTTCTTGTTTGAAAAATTACTAAAAAAGAATTAAAATTATCGAATTTAATATAAGTATCGTCATAAAAATCAACATCAAAAACTAATTTACTGGAAGTATCTTCAAAAGTCCAAACACGTTCAAAGTAACTAATTGCTTTATTTTGTAACTCTTCACGTTGAAACACTTTTTTATAATAAATTAACTTTTCATTCATAATTGAAAAAATATCATATAAATCTTCATAAGAAATAATTTTATTTGCAACTTTTATTGTATCGTTATACATATAAAAAACCTCCATCCACGTACTCTAAAAAAATTATAACAAAAAAAAAGAAAGAAAACCATATGATTCTTCTTTTCGACAGGATAAAAACATAGTATGAAAAGCAAAAAGCACAAAAACATAGAAAATAAAA
>CAOJCV010000010.1 GCA_948432605.1 uncultured Mycoplasmatota bacterium
AATTCCTCCACCATTTTGATTATCTATTGCTCCTATATTTTCATTATAAGAAATATTGCCATCATTTAAATTCAAAATACTTCTATCTACACAAATGCCAGCACCATTAGACCAAACTCCATTTTGAGATGATGTTTTATTATTTATAATATTTGCTCCATTTATATTTAATGTACTTTATTTTCTATATTCATATTTGTTGTACTTGTGGCTGTAATATCAGATAAAAGTAAAATACTTCCACCACTCTTTACTTTGTTATAGGCTGGTTGTATTGAAGCGAATGGATTTTCTAATGAGCCATTTCCTCTATCATCACTTCCACTTGATGATACATATACACTCTCATAAGCTATTGTTACTTCTAATTCTTTTTCTTCTAATATTATTCCTTCTCGAGTCTCTGCTCTAACACTCATTTTATACTTTCCATCTGATAACCCTTGGAATGTATAAGTATTTTCTAAACTTTCTGTTTTCCTCTTTTATCCTATCATACCCTCCCCCCTAAAAGTCAAGAGGCTGCTGAAAAGTCAAATAAAAAAAGCTAGACACTCATAAGTTCTTGCTCTTTTTCTTTTAACTTTTCATCAATCATTTTATTATATTTATTAATACATTCTTGTACTTTTTCTAATTCTCTTTTTTCTTCATCTTCTGGTAGTTCTAATGCTTTAATATCGTTATTTTCTTCTTGTCTAATGTTTCTTAAAGCTACTTTAGCTTCTTCTCCTAACGCTTTTGCTTGTTTTACATATTCACGACGACGATCTTCTGTTAATTCTGGAATTGTAATAATTATAATTTCTCCATTATTTGTAGGGTTTAAACCTAAATTTGCTGCATTAATTCCTTTTTCAATATCTTTTAAGGTTGATCTATCAAATGGTTTAATCATAAGTTGTCTTGCTTCTGGAACAGTAATGTTTGCAAGACTTTGAATCGAAGTTGTGGTTCCGTAATAATCTACACATACTCCATTTAACATTGCGGGGTTAGCACGACCAGCTCTAATATTTAATAATTTATTTTCTAAAGACTCGATAGCCTTTTCCATTTTTTTGTCAATATTCATAATCTTTCCTCTTTCTAATTTACCATTTTATTTTTTATAATAAAATCTTCAATTTTATTTTTTGCCACTCTTCCTACGATACTATCTTTAAAATTCCCATCCTTAAAATACATTAAAAATGGAGTGTAAGAAAAATGTAATTTAATATCCTCATGTAACATAAGAAATTCTTTGTATTCTGTAGATTCTAATGTTACATTATCTTTATTAATGTAATATGCTTTTATATTATACATTTCTAAAGTTTCTTTTAAATCAGGTAAATATATTTTGCATGTCTCACAACTTTGCCTTGAAGATAATACTAAAAACTTTTCTTTGTGATTTATTTTTTCTATTACCTGATTTAGGGATAACTCTTCTAGAAAATCAATTTGGTATTTTCCAATCTTTTCACTACTTCCAAAAATAGAATTGTTTGAATTTGGATTTTTTTGTATAAATCTTAAGGCAATTTGATCTCCTAATAAAAGAAGAATTAGTCCTGCCACAATTAAAATACAATACCAAAACTCATTTCTTTTTTCTTCTTTTGGAATTTCTTTTTTCATGACATTCCTCCCATAAAGTCTTTTATTGCATTTTGGAATTCTTCTTTTTTATTTAAAATTCGTTCATTTGTCCAATATTTTTCTATTGTTTCCTTTCCTCTTACTATTGAAGTTTCATCGTTGTAATATAAAATTTTTCCGTTTTTGACCATTATAACAGTTGGGGCACGAAGTTCTATAGATTCCATATCTATTACTGGTAAATAAGATTTTAAAAATTCTGTTATTTCTACATAAAATCTATTGTTGTTACTTTTATCTTTTTTAAAATTGTAATAATAAATTTCTTTTATATTATTTTCATTTCCTACAGAATTTAAAGTTTCTGCAATATTTTTGCTCCATTTATTTTCTGGGTATGATAATAAAATTATTCCACTTCCTTGTTTTAATATATCAATAATTTCTTTGCTTGTTTTGTAAGTAAAAGAATTGTTTTTTGAAATTCCATATTCCATTGCAAATGCTTCATTGTCTGTTAATTTTGTTTGAGGTAAATTAAAATCTTTAGTTCCTAAGTATATAAATGAGCAAATTAGGAAAATAAAACTAGCTATATAAAATATTTTTTGTAATAAAGGCATCTTTTTTTTATTTATTTTCATAAAACACTTCCTTGAAGTTATTATAGCAAGAAACAAAAAAGAAAAAAAGACACTTTTGTCAAAAAGTGTCTAGAGTTTGTCATTTCCATCTTTTTAATTTAAAATGTATAGAAAAGTGGTAGTAAAAAAGTTATGAGAAATCATAACTTTTCTTTTAGTTTCCTTTAATTTGACTCATAACTTCTTCAGCAAAGTCATCAACACGTTTTTCCATTCCTTCGCCAACTTCAAAACGAATAGCTTTCACAATTTCTCCACCATGATTTTTTACATATGTAGATACTGACATTCCACCATCTTTAATAAAGGCTTGTTCTGTTAAACAAATTTCTTTATAGAATTTTTGAATTCGACCTTCTACCATTTTTTCTGCTATTTCTGCAGGTTTTCCTTCAGACATAGCAAGTTCTTTTTGTACTTTTCTTTCTCTTTCTACAACTTCTTCAGGAACATCACTTACAAAAATGTAATCTGGTTTCATTGCTGCTAGTTGCATCGCAACGTCTTTTGCTACAGAAGCATCGGATCCTTTTACTACAACTAAAGATGCAATCTTTCCACCCATGTGTAAATATTCTCCAAAAGCCTCATTTTCTTCAAGAGTTACAATTTCAAAACGACGTAGTGATAATTTTTCTCCAATTTTAGCAGTTTTTGAAATTATTAATTCATTTACAGTTCCTTCTTCTGTTGAAACTTCAAGAGCTTCTTCTAATGTTGTAGCACTACTTTTTAATAAAGCTTTTCCTATCATTTCAATCATAGATTTAAATTCAGCATTTTTACTTACAAAATCTGTTTCTGAATTTACTTCCAATATCACAGCTTTATTACCATCTACAAATATATTAGCAAGCCCTTCTGCAGCAATACGACTTGCTTTTTTTGTTGCTTTTAAAGCACCATTTTCTCTCAAATAATCTTCTGCAGCAGCTAAGTCTCCGTTTGTTTCAGCAAGAGCTTTTTTACAGTCCATCATTCCTGCTCCTGTTTTTTCTCTTAAATCTTTTACCATTTGTGCGGTAATCATAAAATCCATTCCTTTCTAAAATGTTTTATGCTAATGCATTTATTAGTTCTTCTTTTGACATCTTAGAATAACCTTTTACACCATTTTCTTTAGCAATGGCTTTTAATTCTGTTAATGTCTTGCTATTATAGTCTACAGTTTCAGTTTTTTCTATCTTTACTTCTTTTTCTTCTTTAGAAGTTTTTTGTTCTTTCTTATCTTGTTTTTTTCCTTCTTTGTCCTCTTCTGTTGTATAATCAACCATTTCTAAGTTATTTGCTTCACAAATAGCGTTATTCATAGCGCCTAATACAACTTTAATTGATCGAACTGCATCATCATTTCCTGGTAAAATGTAATCTACATCATCTGGATCACAATTTGTATCAATTAATCCGAAAACTGGAATGTTTAATTTTCTTGCTTCACGAATTGCATTTATTTCTTTTTTTGAATCCACGATAATAAGAGCTTGTGGTAATTTTACCATGTTACGAATTCCAGCAAGTAGACGATTTAATTTGTCATATTCTTTTTTTAGACCAATTACTTCTTTTTTTGGTAATACATCAAATACACCATTTTTTTCCATATCTTCAATTTCGACTAAACGATTTACTCTTCTACGAATTGTACGGAAATTTGTAAGTGTTCCTCCAAGCCAACGTTCATTTACATAAAATGAATTACTTCTTTCTGCTTCATCTTTTACAACTTCACTTGCTTGTTTTTTTGTTCCAACAAACAAGAAAGTTCCTCCATTTGATGCAATATTTTTTAATTCTTCATAAGCTTTTTCTAAGCAAGCTACGCTTTTGTCCAAGTCAATAATATAAATATCATCTCTTGCACCATAAATATAAGGTTTCATTTTTGGATTCCATCTTTTTGTTTGATGTCCAAAATGAACTCCAGCTTCTAATAAGACACTTTTAGAAACTACTTCGGCCATAAAAACATCCTCCTTTTGTTTTACTTCTGACTAGATCTCTTCATTTTTTTCACTCTACGCCGAGAGCACTTGAAAAAAATAATCCCCAAGTCATGCTTATTTGCTTTTATTGAAAGCCAAAGTTATTGTATCAAAAAATGATTTAACATACAAGAAAAAAGAAAACAATTACTTATTTTCTTGGATCCATTTTGTTAATTCTGATTTTGGTAATGCCCCAATTTGTTTTGCTACTTCTTTTCCGTTTTTAAACAAAATCATTGTTGGTATGGACATAACTCCAAACTCCATAGCTAAATTTTGATGTTCATCTACATTTACTTTAAGTATATTTACATCTTCTATTGTTTCTAATATTTCTCCTAATGCACGACATGGTCCACACCAATCTGCATAAAAATCAACTAGAATAATTTCACTTTGAATTTCTTCTTCAAAATTTCCATTTTTTAAGTATTTTATCATTCTTTCTTCTCCTATCTATATTTTTCTAATACAGTATCAGCATTTGGAATGATTAACTTTCCATCATCTAATAATGATTTAACTGCATCTTTTTTTACAATATCATACTTTAATAGTATATCCAAACATTTTCGATTATATTCAACTTTATCATGAACATTTTGATCTTTAATACTTATAATTTCTTCAAAAGCTTTATAATATTCTGAAGTAATCCCCGAGATAATCGGACTAGAGTTAACGATCTTTTCGCCAAATTTAGATTCTCTTACATATTCGTTTGTTGTTGGGATTTGTGAAAGTAAAAATAATGCGACGAAAACAAATAAAAATGATTCAAAAAGGCCAAATAATGCACCTAAAAATTTTGATGGAATTCCTAAAACTATTGTGAATTTTAATATAGTTTCAATTCCTCCAGTTATTTTGATGATAACTTGAAGAATAGACATTAATATAATATACACTAAAACAAACGCAATTGCCTCATAAATAATGATATTAAGAACAGTAAGTCCTTCAAAGTCTCCTGCAAAATTAAAAAATGGGCAAAAGGAGTACAATATTTTAGAAACTGGATTTTTTAGGGAATATGCTAAAAAGATTACAACAATTGCTCCAATAAACATGGTGGCACTTTTTAATACTCCTCTTTTAAATCCAACTAATGCTCCCATTAATAAAAATAGAATAATAATACTATCTACTATACCAAACATTTCAATTCTCCTATCTATATTTCTATTATATTATATTTTTTATATAAATGCAAAAAGTATTATAAATATCGGTATTATGGGATTTTTGTTCCTTTAGTAGACTTTCCTCTAGTAATCTGGTACAATACTTTTGGTGATGGAAATGACTATAGTTTTTAAAGTTAGCGATAAATTAAAAGAAAAAATGGTGGAATATTATAAAGATAAAAAAAGAGAAAAAACACCACCTTATGCTATTTTTCAAGCAATGGACGCTGATACAATTGTAACTTTATATGAATCTGGAAAAGCCATGTTCCAAGGTATCTCTGCTGATATAGATGCTAATATGTGGGTAGAATTAGAAAAAAAACTTACAGGGTCAAAGATAAATTTAAATGAGTCAAAAGAAAAAAAAGAAAAAACTGATAAAACTAGAAATGAGTTATATCGAATTCCTTCGATTGGTTCTGATGAGGTTGGAACAGGAGATTATTTCGGTCCCATTGTTGTAACTGGTGCATATATTTCAAAAGAACAAATTAGTTTTATTGAAAAACTTGGAGTTAAAGATTCCAAACAACTTACGGATGAAAAAATTATGCAAATTGCACCTGCTTTAATTAAAGAAATTTCTCATACTACTTTAATTTTAAACAATACAGATTATAATAATTATCAAAACAAGGGATTTAATATGAATAAAATTAAGGCTATTTTGCATAATAAAGTTCTGGTTGAAATGCAAAAAAAACATACAGATTACGATAAGATCGTAGTAGATCAATTTGTTTATCCAAGTAAATATTTTGAACATATTAAAGATGCGAAAGAAAAAGTTACAAATATTAGTTTTTATACTAAAGCTGAAAGTATTTGTCCATCTGTTGCAGTTGCAAGTTGTATAAGTAGATATATTTTTCTTAAAAAAATGGAAGAAATGAGTGATGAGCTTCATATCCCTGTATTAAAAGGTGCAGGCATTGAAGTAGATAAACTAGCTGCTGAAATTGTTAAAACTTATGGAAAAGAAAAACTTTATTCTATTGCAAAACTAAATTTTAAGAACACAGAAAAACTAAATGAATATTTATAAAAAAAAATTCAGCAAAATCTGAATTTTTTTTAATATTCTAATAAATTTACTAAAAAGCTTTGAAAGGCTGTATTTTTCTCATACTTACCACTTTTAATATTTACATCAAGTTTGGATAAAGTTATTAAATAGTCTTTTATATCATCTTCATGATATTTAGAAGCTTCTTTTCTAATTTTATCTAATTGCCAATCTTGAACTTTTAATTCTTTTGCTATGTCTATGGAAGAAAAACATTTTCTTTCTAAAATTTTGTAATAATAAATGAATCGATACTCTCTTACTAATAAATTCATAAGTTGTAAAACATCTGTTTTGATAGTTAAGAAATCTTCTAATAAATGAAATATTTGGTATGCATCTTTCGAAATTACTGCATCTACGAATTTGAAAACATTATCATTTACATTTGGAACAATTATTTTTTTTATTTCATTTAAAGAAATAGTATCTCCAGCTTTAAATTTTAATGATAATTTATCTATTTCGTTCTGTAAAAAATCATAAGATCCTAGACATGCTTCTATCATATAACGAATCACATGATCATCTACTTTATATATACTCATTTGCTTTTTTATGGCAAGAAACAAGTCATAATTTTTGGGAGCCTTTATTACTGTAATATCCCCTATTTCTTCTATTTTTTTTGTAATTGATTTTCTTTTATCAATGTCTTCATAGGTCGTAAATATTAAAGTGGTATGTGGATATGGATTTTCAAAATATTGTAATAGTTTTTCTGTATCTTTCTCGCTTAATTTTCCTTTGCTAAAAAAATCAGTATTTTTTACTATTAAAAATTTTTCTTCTTCGAAAAATGAAACATAAGAAGCTTCTTCTAAAATGTCAGTAATAGTACTATCTTTATAAGAATATGATATAACATTTGGGCTTTTCTTGATAATTTCGTTTATTTTTTTGTCCATTAACGTTTTAGAATCTGACATTAATAAATATAGTTTCATATTAATCACCTTTTATAGTATATCATGAGTTTTTAATAAAAGTAAAAAATTCCATAGCTTTTTTTGTTATTTTAAAGCATATTGTATGATATTTACTTGTCTCATAATATGGTATAGATAAATTATTTAGATTTGTTATTGTGTCTTTGCTTGGATGTCCATAGCGATTTTTTTCACTCACACTTATGATTGCATATTTCGGTTTTACTTTTTTTAGAAAATTTAATGCACTGCTTGTATTTGAACCATGATGTCCTAATTTTAAAACGTCATTTTTGTTAATTAAGGGTAGTATTTTTTCTTCGATTTTTTTCGATGCATCTCCCATCATAAGAAAAGAATATTGATATGCTTTTATCTGAAATATTAAACTTGAATCATTTTCATCATTTTTTATGATTTGAGAAAATTCGCGAATTTCAAAAAAATTCGAATTAAAATTATTTGTTATTTTTTTTAAATATAAATTTTCAATTTCTTGCTCTAATTTATTTTTTTCGTTGCGATTTAAAATTATGTTTTTAGTATTTATTTTATTTAGTAGTGATAAAGCGTTTCCTATGTGATCATAATCTCCATGGGTTAGAATTAAAGAATCTATAGAGGATATTCCTAATGAATTTAAAAAAATTTTTAATGTGTCTGCATCATCAAATGGTTTCTTTTTTCTTCTCCATTCTTCTTTTTGATAAGTAACTTTGCCTCCTGTATCTATTAAAAATATCTCTTTTTGGAAAGGGCTTATAAATAAGGTGCTATCTCCTTGACCAACATCGAGAAAATAAACATAAGCTGCTGTATCTATTTTTGGAACATACTTTATAATTGTTATAAAGAAAATCAATAAAATTAATAACTTTTTTTGACTTTTTTTTAAATATATATATAACAATGCATAATATCCTATCCACAAGAATACATTGGTTTTTGGAATTACAATTTTGAAAAAAGTTATAGAAGCAAAAAAGGAATTCCATTTTTCAAAGATATTTATTAAAAATGTAAATAAAAAAGTCATAAATGGACAGATAAGAACGATAAAACATAAAGGATATAATAAGAGAGAAACGAATGGAACAAAAATTATATTTAAAAAGATTCCTAAGATATTTATTTCATAAAAATGATATGCAGTAATTGGTACACTGGCTAAAAACGCAATAAAACTCACTTTTAATAAATTTTTTAAGTAACTTTTTTCTTCTTTTTTGTAAAAAAATAAAAAACGAATACAAAAAGAATACTGAAAACCTATATTTTTAAGAAAGAATGGATCATACAAAAGCAATATTATTATAGTCCAATAAAATAATTGCTTTTTTGTAAAAATATTCCCACTTATTTTATTTATTAAGTTTAATATGTAATATAAAACAACTCTTAATACTGATGGCGTGAAACCAACTAAAAAAGCATAGAAAATTAAAAAAAGAGATATAATGATTTCATGATATTTTCTTTTTTTTAGAATTATATGCAAAATAACTGTAAAAAAAGAAATATGCATACCTGATATCGCAAATAAATGACTTATCCCGTTTGATCTTAAACTTGTCAAGTCCTGTGTTTTTGTATCTCCTAATAAAAAGGCAAGATAATATTGAGAATGAGGCAGTGTAATTAAATAATTTCTTATTTTGTTTTTAATGTTGTAAAAAATATTTTTAGTATTTTGAAAAGAAATATTATTTGCATTTAATACATATAATATATGATTATAATATAAGTAGTCTTTATAGGAAAATGTGTTTGGGAGGCTATTATCTTTTGGATATTCTAATTGGCCTTTTACTTCTACTATACTTCCATATTGAGCTTTTTGTATAATATCGTTTTTTTCTAATTCATTTTCTATTGTATAGTATACTTTCAGCTTTTCCTTTCCTTTTAAAATAAAAGATAATGAATCTCCATCAACAAAATATTCTGTAATTGTCCCATAAAATATAATTTCATTTTCTAAATAAGCACTTTTTTTAGGAATTAAATAATAAATACTTAAATAGATAAATAGAAACAAAAATAGAAGAAAAAAGAAAGTTTTAGATTGTAATATAACTTTCCAGTTTTTCATAAACCTTCTCGCCTATTCCCTTGATGTTTTTTAATTCTTCTTTTTTCTGAAATTTACCACACTTTTCACGATATTCTATAATAATCTTAGCTTTAGCTTCACCAATTCCAGGTAAAGTCATTAATTCTTCCAATGAACTATTGTTAAGAGAAATTAATCCTGTATCGTTTTTTTCATCTTCGTTTGGCTTTGTAGTTTCATTGATAGGCTTTTTTTCTGGTTCTAATTTTTTGATTTCTTCTTTTGTAAATACAGTAATCACCATTTCGTTACTAACTTTTTTACTTAAATTGAGATTGCTTGTATCTGCATCTTTTTTTAGCCCACCAGCTAACACTAATACTTCTTGAATAATCGTGCCTTTTTTCACCCGATAAACTCCTTGATTTTCCACAGCCCCTTTAATGTCAACTACATAAGTTTCTTCTTCTTTTTCATCTTCTTCAAGCAGTTCTAACTTTGGGCATGTAAAAGATTCTTCTGCAGTAGCTTCCATAATATATAGTGTAAAAAAAGTTGCTGTACTAAGTAATAAAAAAATAAAACTACAAAGAATTTTCTTTTCGCGTAAAAAGTCTAAAAGTTTTTCCATAAGTTCTCCTTTCTAAGGAAATACATTTTGTATCTCCTATCAATATATTCCGAAAAAAGTCTCTATTTCCTTTTTTATGCTTCATTTTTTTATAAAAAAAACATGGGATTACCATGCAAAAAATTATTCTGTTAAACTTGCTATTGCTTTTTTTTCTCGACTTTGGCGATTTTCTATTGAAACTCTTAGAACAACAAAATAAATAGCAATTACATTCATATTATATGACCCACCATAGCTTAAAAATGGAACAGGAACTCCCGTTAAAGGAATTAAAGCTAATGTTCCCATTAAGTTAATAATCAAATGGAGGAATAAATAAATAAATGTTCCATAACAAATGATTGAATTTCTTAATTGATCGGCTTGTTTAGCAAGTTTTAAAATTCTATATAGCATATATACATAGCCAATCAATATTAATATTCCTACTATAAGGCCTAGTTCTTCTACGAGAATTGGAAATATGAAATCTGTATGAGCTTCTGGTAAATATAAATATTTTTGAGAAGAATTCCCAAGACCCCTTCCAAAAAGACCTCCATTATGATATGCTATAAAACCATTACAAACTTGATAACCTGTATCTTCTATATAACGCTTGCAAGGAGCATTAAATTTAAGCCTTGATAATTGAGCTCCATTAAAAATATCTGATCCACTGTAAAGTAAGACGATAATTGATAAAATCGCTCCAAATCCTAAATATTTGATAATTTTTACTTTACTTTCTTCTTCAAATGGAATTATTAAAAATGTGAAAAAAACTATTCCAGCGATTATAATTGCGCCTCCAAAATCTGGTTGCATTGCTACAAAGAAAAAGATGATTAATGATATCACAATTGGAATAAAATTATAAGCAAAAGGCTTTTTGGTTTTTATGCTTTTTTCATAAAATACTGCCATTAATAAAATAAGAGCTGTTTTAGCAAATTCTGTAGGTTGAAGATTTAAAATACCAAAGTTAATCCAACTTTGAGCTCCACCTGCTACTACTCCTAAACTAAATACCAGTAAGAGTAAGCCGAAAACAGCCGCTATATATATTGGCGCTAATATTTTATAATTTCTTGTTGGAAGTCTCAGTAGGAAAAAAAGGCCAAATAAATATGTTACAACCATAAAAATAAATTGTCGGATAAAAAAATGGTAAGTCGAGACATCATATCTTAATACTGCTGAAACACTTGAAGCACTAAGTACCATTACGAGTCCAATAATCATATATAATGTACCAAGAAATAATAATGGTTTATCTACTTTCTGAAAAATTGCTTTCATGACGCACCACCTTATCTTAATAATACCATACTTTTTTAATTTTTTTACATTTTTTACTATTTTTAATGTCAAAAAAAAACAAATACAATAAACTATATTAGATAGATTAGGAGGTAACGATTATGTATTATTACGGAAATAATGGGTATTACAGTGGTGGTTATGGATATCAAAGTCCTTGCTGCTGTAACAACACTGGTTATGCCGGATACACTTCAGGATATGGTGCAGGAGCAGCAATCTGGATTGTTTTATTCATACTTTTAGTCATCATCATCGGTGCTGGTTGGAATTTTGGCGGAAATAATTACAACAATAACTAGAAGACCCAAATCCAAAAAGAATAGATAACCTTACCTATTCTTTTTATTTTGCTTAAAATTATTTATTTTTTCCTTTTTCTGTTATTTTTTTTTAAAATTATGTTACAATATTACTGTTTTGAAAGGGCGAAAATTATGAAGTTACCAAATATTAAAATATTAGAAGAACACAATAAGCTTTTAAGAATGACTAGTAAAGAAGCTACTTTTCCATTATCTAATCAAGAACTAAGGCTAATTGATGATATGATAACATATTTGACAATGAGCCAGATAAAGGAAACTCAGCAAAAATATAATTTGAGAGCTGGATGGGGTTTATCTGCTGTTCAAGTTGGTCTTTTAAAAAGAATTTTTGTTATTGTTGAAGAAGTAGAACCTGGTAGTTTTAAAAATTATATAGTTATCAATCCTAAAATTTTATCTCACAGTGAAGAAAAAATTTATGTTGGGGAAGGTGAAGGATGCTTATCTGTGAATCGCTTTACAGAAGGCATTGTTCCTAGATATGCTAGGATAACTGTCAGCGCATTTGATATAGACGGTAATCCATATACTCTACGTGTTAGAGAAGATGTTGCAATTGCTTTTCAACATGAAATTGATCATTTAAATGGTATTTTATTCATTGATAGGATTGATAAGAAAAATCCATTTAAGGGAAAAGATACTATGCGAGAAATATAAAAAAACGAGTTTGAGCTCGTTTTATTTTAGAAAAAAGACTATTTTTCTGCTAATGAAACACTTACGATTTTTGAGACCCCTTGTTCTTGCATAGTAATTCCATAAAGTGTTGTTGCATATTCCATAGTTCGTTTTTTATGTGTAATCAATATAAATTCGCTTTTTTCTTTTTGCTCTTGTAAATAAGCTCCAAAAGTATCAACATTTGCCTCATCTAATGCAGCTTCTACTTCATCTAATACACAAAAAGGTACTGGGTAAACATTTAAAATGGCAAATAATAAGGATATTGCAGTTAATGTTTTTTCACCTCCAGATAACAAGCCTATATTATTCAATTTTTTACCAGGTGGTTCTGCTATGATTTCGATACCTGTTTCTAATATGTCTTCTGGATTCGTAAGTTTTAACATTCCTACTCCTCCTTTAAACATTTTTTTGAAAACGACAGAGAATTCATTTTGAATTTTTTGAAATGCTTCTTCTAATCGTGTTTTCATAATCTCATCCATTTCATCAATTACATGGAATAATTCTTCACAAGATTTCTCTAAATCTTCTTTTTGATCTATTAAAAAATTGTATCTTTCACTTATTCTTTCATATTCACTAATACTTCCAAGATTTACATCTCCTAAGCTTTTTATTTCTTTTTTCAAAATAGAAACCTTTTCTCTTGCTAAGTCTTCTTCTAAATCCAAAATATAATCTACTTTTGCTTTTTCATAAGTAATATGATATTCATCATTTAAAATTCCTAATAAATAATCCATTTTGGTATCTTGTTTTCCAACTTCGACTTCTAATTTTTTTAATTCTGTTTCTATTTTATGATATTCACTATTTTTTTCACGATATTCTGCATCGAGTTCTGCAATATGAGAAGAAATTTCACTTTTTTTAGTACGTAACGAAGATATTTCTTTTTCTAATAATTCTTTTTCTACTTCTTTTTCTTTTTGATTATTCATAATTTTTACAAGTTCTTCTTCAATACTTCCTTTTTTTAAAGTGCTAGCATTTTTTAAGCAATTTTCTGTTTCATGAAGTTTATTTTCAATAAATCGTGTTTCTTTTTCTTTTTGATTATACAGTTCTTTTTCAGTTAACAGTTTTTTTTCGTACTCTGTTATCACAGTAGTTAATTCTTCTTTTTCTAACTCCATTTTTTTTCTTTTTTCTTCTAAGCTTTTTATCGATTGTTCATTATTTTCCATTTCTTGCTTTAAACTTTGAAGCTCAGTTCGTTCTTTTAATGTACTGTTTTGCTTTTTTAAAGAACCACCTGATAGAGATCCTCCTGCATGAAGAATTTCACCATCTAGAGTAACTACTCGGTATTTGTGATTTAGTATTTTTCCGATTTCACTCATTGCATCTAAATTATCACAGACAATCACTTGGCCAAGTTGATTTTTTATTATTGAATCATATTCTTTTTCATAATCTACTAAATCACTACCAACGCCAAGATAGCCTTTGATTGATTTTAGTATCTTTATTTCACTATCTGATATACTTCTTGCTTTTATAATGTTCATTGGGAAAAACGTTGCTCGTCCTAAGCGATTTGCTTTTAAAAACTCAATTGCTTTTTTCGCATTTTCCTCTGTTTTTATAATTATAAAATTAGCAGAAGCACCTAATGCAACATCTATTGCTGTACTATATTGCTCTTTTACTTCAATTAGTTTACCAATTGTTCCTTGAACTCCTTCTAATCGTGGATTATTTAACACATTTTTTACACTTATTGGTAAACTTAGATCTTGTTCTAAATTAGCTTCTAATAAATTAATTTTGTTAATTAAGATGAAATGATTTCGATTCGTTGTATCCATTTCATTTTCTAAATGTTTGCGTTTAATATTTAATATACTATACGATTCTTCTGTATCGCTTAAATATTTTTGATTGGAATTTATACTCTCGGACATTTTTTCTAGATCATTTTTAGCAAGTTCTAATTCTTTTTGGTAAGCAAGTTCTTGTTCTTTATACATTAATAGATTTTCATCAACTTTTGATGCATCCACAACATAATTTTGACGCTCAAGAAGAAGTGTTTTTTCACTCACTATTTTAGATAATTCATCGTTTATCGAAATTAGTTTTTCATTATATTCATTAAGTAACTCTTCTATTTTCACTATTTCTAATTTTAATACGCTAGAATCTGCACTTCCTTTATTTGTGTTATATTCTAATGATTCTTTTTGTTGTTCTAACTCTTTTATTCTTTCTAATAAAGCCTGATATGTACTATGAATTATTGTTATATCATGGGTTGTTAAAGAAATTTCTAGACCTTCTAATTCTTCTTTAAATTTTAAATATTTATGAGCAATTTCAGATTGTTTTTTTAGTGGTTCTACTGACAAGCCTAATTCATCTGTAACTAAAGAAACTTTTTCCAAATTATCTTTTGTTTTTTCTAATTTTTTAACACTTTCTATTTTTCTTGTTTTATATTTTAATACACTTGCTGCACTTTCTAGCAACACTCGTCTATCAACTGGCTTTGAATTAATAATGGATTCTATACTTCCTTGACTTATAATATTAAATGCATTCTCACCTATTCCACTATCTAAAAAAAGATTTGTAATATCTTTTAATCTTACTTTTTGATTATTGATAAAATATTCATTTTCTCCTGTATGGTATAAAATTCTTTTTACTTCGACATCTTCAAATTCTGTGTTTAAAAAATGTTCTTTGTTATCAAAAACTAGTGCAACTTCGGCTCTTTTAAATGGTTGTCTGCTCTCGCTTCCAGCAAAAATAACATCACTCATTGCACTTGTGCCACGTAAAGATTTCACAGACTGACTTCCTAAAACCCATCGAATGGCATCTACAATATTACTTTTACCTGAACCATTCGGACCAACAATAGCTGTGATATTTGATTTAAATTCTATATCTATTTTATCTGCAAATGATTTAAATCCATATGCTCTAATACTTTTTAACTTCATATTTATCTCGCCCTTTTGTTGTATGCATCTCTAGCTGCATGCTGTTCTGCTTCTTTTTTTGATTTTCCTGTTCCTGTCCCAAATATTATATCATCTATTATTACATTCACCGTAAACGTTCGATCATGTGCTGGACCTTCTTCATTAATTAATACATAATTTAGTGATTCTTTATCTGTTTGCACCATTTCTTGTAATGCTGATTTGTAATCACTAAAAAAATGATATTCAGACTCTATATAAGGTTTTATAATTTCCATGCAATATTTTTTGGCTGTTTCAAATCCTTCACTTAAATAAATTGCTCCTAATACACTTTCAAATACATCAGCAATTATTGTGTCATTTACATTATTTATTTGACCATGACCAACTAAAATATATTTATTTAAACCTATTTCTTTAGAATATGTTGCCAGAGCATGTTCACAAACATAACTAGATCTTGTTTTTGTCATATCTCCTTCTTTTAAATCAGTGTTTAAATAAAAATATTCACTTGTTATAACTTCTAAAACTGCATCTCCTAAAAATTCTAATCTTTCATATGATTTTGTATGATTTTCATTAGCATAGGATGAGTGAGTAAATGCTTCTATCATAAGATTTTTATTTTTTATTGTAATCCCATATTTTTTAAAAAAATTTTCAAAATTCATTTTATAATCCTCCCTAGTCATTATATATCAAAATAAGAAAAAAAACTAGAAAAAGAAAGAAATTGTTTTATGAAACTATAACAAGTTTATTTTACAATTTGCATATTTTGTAGTAAACTACTTTTAGGTGATAGTGTTTGAAAAAATTATTTTTAAAACTAATAAAATTATATCAATGTATCCCTTTTTTTTCGCATTGTCTTTGTAGATGTACTCCTACTTGCAGTGTGTATATGTATGAAGCAATTGATTATTATGGAGTAAAAAAAGGGATGGTTCTAGGAATAAAAAGGATTTTAAAATGTCGGCCTGGTGGGATATATGGCTATCAACCTTTAGTGAAAGAAGGAGGTGCAAAAGATGAAAAAATGGTTTAGTTTTGCTTTACTAATAGGTCTTATTTTTTGTTCTACTGGTTGCAATAATTTGGAAAATGCTACTATATATACAACTGTTTATCCTATTGAATTTTTAGTAGAAACTCTTTATAAAAATCATTCTACTTCAAGCCAAATTTATCCTGATGGAGCTGATATCAAAACTTATGAAATCACTGATAAATTAATTGAAAAATTTAGTGCTGGATCTCTATTTGTATATAATGGTACAACAGAAGAAAAACAAATTGCAAAAGCATTGGTAAACAAAAGAAAAAAATTAAAAATTATTGATGCTGCTTATAGTTTAAAATATAAATATGGTGTAGAAGAACTTTGGTTAAGCCCAAGCAACTATTTGATGTTAGCTACAAATTTAAAGGATGGTTTGGAAGAACAAATTGGAACCAAATATATTAATGAAGAAATTGAAGAAAATTTTAGAAAATTAGAAGAGACTTTATCGATTATGGATGCTGAAATTAGAAGTATTGCTAAAGACGCAAAAAAACGCAATCAAAATACTATTATAACTTCTTCTAATGTATTTAAATTTTTGAAAGATTATGGCTTTGATGTAATTTCTTTAGAAGATTATGAAACAAATTCTGCTAGTTTAAATTCTTTGAAAAATCAATTTAAATCAGGTTCTTATAAATACATTCTATCTAAAGTTGTGGATGAAAATACAGAACGTGTAAATGAAATAAAAAGTCAATGTGGTGCTTCTGTTATAACTATTCCGATGATGCATACTTTGACAGAAGATAATAAAAAGAATAATGATAATTACTTAACTATTATGAAACAATTTGTAGAACATTTAAAAACGATTACTAATTATTAGAGTAATCGTTTTTGTCTATTCAGATGCAATATTTCTCTTAATAAATAATTATTATCATTATCTTTAAAATTTTTGGGTTTACATAAACATATTAGTTTTTTTACAGTTCCGTAAATTAATACATAGCACTGACAGGCTTACATATCAAATCAGCTTTACTTCTAAATTCTTCATTTTTCATTCTTTTTTTATTATCTATTTTTGATATTTGCTAAATAACAAAAAAACTAACATTTCTGTTAGTAATCTATTACTTACTCGAAGAGTTCGAGTTATCCTACTATAATGGTGGGCTGTTAGGGATTCGAACCCTAGACCCACTGATTAAGAGTCAGTTGCTCTACCAACTGAGCTAACAGCCCATTAATTTGGATTACTTAATGAGTATAGCATATTTTTGTCAAAAAATAAATATTATTTTTTTATATTTTTAAAAAAAATCCCAAAATTTTGGGATTAAATAACTAATTTGGTGACCCGTACGGGATTTGAACCCATGAATGCATGCGTGAAAGGCATGTGTGTTCAACCACTTCACCAACGGGCCATAAAACAAAATGGTGGGCCTGGGGGGACTTGAACCTCCGACCTCACGCTTATCAGGCGTGCGCTCTAACCAGCTGAGCTACAAGCCCATTTCGTCAATGACTATTATATTTTAACCTATAATATATCTTTTGACAAGTCTTTTTTTTAAAAAAATTTATTTTTTTACCACTTACCTATTTTTAATTAAAAAATGGCGGAGCAGGAGAGATTTGAACTCTCGCGCCGGTTACCCGACCTACACCCTTAGCAGGGGCGCCTCTTCAGCCTCTTGAGTACTACTCCATTACCAAGTGGTTACTAATAGATTTTACTATATAATAAGTCATTCGTCAACTATTTATTTTAAATTTTTTATAGCAAAACTATTTAAACACTTCCCTTTTATAATAAATGAACCTATAAGATATATTAATGAAAAAAATGTTAAAACAATTGCCATCCCCCATGTAGCCCAATTTAATTCTTGAGACATATATCCACTTATTATTAAAAATGCAGAAAATAGAATTCCTCCTATCCCTATTAAATTTAATCTTATAAACCTTTTTTTCATTTCTTTTCCTTTTGCTGTTGCGTAATATTTTTCTTTACAGTTTCTTTTTTCTTCTTTATTCATTCTTTGGTATTTATTTTTCATCTTACATCACTGCCAATCTAGGTAACATCATATCATATTTTTTTTACTTTTTCTATAGTTCTATTATAATAATTCTCTCATATATTTTAACAAATGGATGATATTGTAAAAACTTTAAAAGAATTAGAAATAGAAGACATAATTTGGATTATTACCCTTTTTTCGGCTATATGGGCCATCATATCCAATAAGTTTGAACGTGATAATGTCATTAATAAAAGTAGCAAAAGTAAACGAGTTTATAAAACTATTAATATTACTTTGCTTACAATTTCTTTTTTTGTTTATTTATATTTTTTATTACTTTCTTATTCTAGAGTTAAAAATATAAATCCTCAAACTTCTTTTAAACAAGCAAGGCTGACCAATTTAAATTTTATTGGGGCTACTCTTTTTATTATTGCTGCTTTGATTTCTATTATTGTTGAAATATATAGTGAAGATGGTTCAGATACTAGTCTTATTCCATTTTAAAATATTTTTATTATCACATATTTTTATTTACAATTATTTCACATTTTGTTTTGATTTTTTATTATCTAAAGCTCGCTATAGTACATTTTCCACTTTCGTTATTAAAAGTTGCGCTTAATCTTTGACTATTTTTATCTACCCATGTATAAATATGAGAATTTTTTGATATACTTGTTAGTGTTCCACTTCCACCAATTTTCTCTACAAGTTCTTCATAAGTGAAAGAACCATTATTTAAATCTTTTTGTAAATCACTTGAAGATGGGAGCTTTATATTTTCATCTTTTATACTTTCCTTATCAATTGTTGCTTGAATTGTAATATCATTTTCTCCATATGTTTTAAAACTTATCCAATTTTTTGAATCGAATTTCCAAATTAGATCACTGCCAATCATCGCGTCTACAGTAGACTCAAAACCTATGATAGCATTAATTTCTTCCATAGTATTACTTATTTCAATTTTTTTCATACATTCTACTATTGAACAATTACTTTTTACTTCCTCTTCTTTATTTTCTTCTAATTCTTCTTTTGAACATCCTGTTACAAAAAGAAATGCAAAAGCAATTGTTAAAATTCCTAATGTAAATTTTTTTAATTTCATTTTTATTTTCTTCCTTTCATTCCCTATAAAATTATATTACTTTTTTGAATTTTTTCAATAATAGAAAAGATATTGTTTACAATAAACTTCAATATTTTTATTAAACATATTTTAAGAATTTTATAATTTAGATTTCTAAAACAGAAAAAAACAATCATTTTGATATGAACCCCGTTTTTTGGACATAGAAACGAGGTTTTTATATGAGTAAATTAAGTTACGAAGATAAGGTAAAATATATAAATTAAGAAAGCAAGGAGAAACAGCTATAAATTTATCTAAAAGGTATAATATAAGACGAGAGAATGTTAATTATATGGTTCGTATAATAGATAAACATGGGTTAGATGTTTTGAGAAAAAACACTAACAAAATTTATACTAAATTAGAAAAAGAAACAGCTGTAATTCGTGTAATAAATGGAGAATCTATGTGCTCTGTAGAAGTTGATATTGGACTAACTAGTTATTCACCTTTAAGAAAATGGGTATAATATAGTTGAACGAAAGCGAGGTTGATCGACTATGCCAAAGAAACCTACAAAAGCAAAAATAAATGAAACATTGGAAGAAAAAGTAAAAGTTGTAAGTGAACTTCGGCTAACATATCCATTAATGATTCTTCTAAAAATATACAGTTTATCTAAATCAGTGTATTATTATACACTTTCCAAAACAGATAAGGAATAAAAGAAAATATTCTTCTTATAAAGGAACTGTTGGTAAAATAGCAGATAATTTAATATAACGAGATTTTAATGCAGATAAACCTAATAAGAAATGGTATACAGATGTAACAGAATTCAACCTTCGTGGAGAAAATATTGATTTATCACCAATATTAGATGGATTTAATGGCGAAGTAGTATCTTACAATACTTCTAATTCTCCTAATTTAGAATAAATAAAAGACATGCTCAATAAAGCATTTGATAATAAAAATTTAGAAGGATTAATCCTGCACTCAGATCAAGGATGGCAATATCAAATGGCCAAGAATATAAGTATAAAAATATAGATTGAATTAATTTTAGCAATAGATGACTATATTAATTATTATAATTATGATAGAATTAAAGTGAAATTAAAAGGACTGTCTCGGTTACAATCCTTTAATTAGATACTATTTATAAACTGTCCAACTTTTGAGGTTCAGTTCAGTGGTGATTATTTTATTTTTGGTGGTATTTCTCCACTCTCTCCTACTTCGATTAAAAGACATAGACATAATGCTTGTGTTAGTAGTAATGTTCGTGAAATAAAAACACATGAGTTTCGTCATAGTTATGCTACAAGGAAAATTAAATGTAAAGTCCCAGTTGAAAAAGTTTCTAAATTACTTGGACACAGTAGTATTTCTATTACTTTAGATATTTATGTACATAACGAAAAAAAGAAAAGATTTCTCTTTTCTTAAAGTATAACTTTTTTAAAACTATAACGCAAAATTTTAAAAAGTTTTTACAATCTATTATCACATCATTTGTGTAATAATCTTTAAATGGTGCAGGCGAAGGGACTTGAACCCCCATGCCGTGAGGCGCTAGATCCTAAGTCTAGTGCGTCTACCAATTTCGCCACGCCTGCTTTATTTTTAAAATGGTGGACCTCGTAGGACTCGAACCTACGACCGACCGGTTATGAGCCGGTTGCTCTAACCAACTGAGCTAGAGGTCCAATGACTATTTAAGTATACAATAGTTTTTTTTAAAATTCAAGAAAAAACTAGTATTTTTTTTAAAAATGTTTTACAATAAAAATGTATAAATTACCCTGTCGCCAAGTGGTAAGGCAGTGGGCTCTGACCCCACCATTCCGCAGGTTCGAATCCTGCCAGGGTAGCCAAAAGTATTTCACTTCCTTTTTTAGGAAGCTTTTTATATAAAAAACAAGGATTATTTGTCTCCTTGTAACATATTTAATAAATCAATTTTAAAACGATCTTTTGATGCATTTTCTTTGCTTATCATTATACCTTTATATGTTCCTAATTCAGATTTATGTCCTTCTAATAAAATCTCTCTTGGTGTTATTTCTTTTAACATTACTGTTTCTTCTTTTTTATAAACAGTATACATTAATTTCACTTTTCCGTGAACTTGAGCAAACATTGCATCACTTGGAAGTTCTAGTTCATAAGTTACAGTACCAGCTTTTTTGTTTTGGCTGACAATTTCCCCTAAAAATTCTCCAGCACGCAATGAAGGATAAATGTCAAAATTAAGCTTTTTAAATGCGCGCATATTATATTTTTTTAATGCTCTTTCTAATTTTCTAAATTCATTTTCACTTACATAATCTAATACATAATTATTCATATTATATACCCCCTAAACCCTGTTCATGATATTATTATAGCATAAAACAAGTTATTTGTCAAATTGTGTTAATTTATTTCATATTTACTATATCCTTATCACACTATTATCATACCACAAATGACAAAAAATGTCAAATTTTTATCTGACATCTATGTGAACAAGAGTTTGCCCTAAATTTTCTGGATCTAAATGGTAAATTAATACTCTTTTATCGTTTTTTAATATTTCATGTACTTCATTTTTTAGTTTACCACTCCCCTTACCATGAATTATTACAATATATGGATTTTTTAATTTTACTTGATCTGTTATAAAATTATGGACGATCGTATATGCCGTAACAGCATATTCCCCATGTAAATCTATTTTTGGATAGTAATTCCAATGAATCATGCAATTGGACCTTGTGGAGGAGTTGGCTGAGTAGGATTTGATTGAACTGTGGGCGTTTCCATTTGATTAGTCATTGGTGGAGAAATTAGAGAATTATTATTTGTATCTTCTTTATTTATAGAACCAAATTTTTCTTCATATTTATGAATAACATCTGATAATAAAGGAATGGATTGCTTTGCACCATATTTTGTTGTAGAAATCCCTCCAGCTATATTTGCGATTCTTAAACATTTTTCTAAATCATAGCCCTTACTAAGTCCGTATAAAAAAGCTCCATCAAAAATATCGCCTGCTCCTGTTCTATCAACTTCTTGTACTGCAATTGTTGGCATTACTTTTATTTCATTATTTATTGAATACAAAACTCCGTTGTTATGTAGAGTTACAACCACGGTATTATTTGGAAATCTGTCTTTTAATTCCTTATATAAATTCAACAAAACAGCTGCCTCTCCAAAATTTCCAGTAATTTTTGTAATTTTTGTTGCAAATTCCAATGACATTATTACATATTTTGCATATTTTGCTAAAGCTACTATTTCTTTATCATTCGCTGAATTTATACCAGCTCCTAAAACAGTGATAGCATTTTGAAATTTGTTAAATGCATTTTGTGTAGCAGAATATTCAAAACCATCAGAATAAATAATTTCTGGAGTAAAATCAAAATCATATTTGCGCAAATGAAATGTTTCAGGTTCTATAATCATTTGTGTTCTAGATGTTGTTTTTTTATTTACTAGAATGTATGTTGAAGTAGTCTTTCGCTCATAATTCGTTTCTAAAAAATTAGTATGAACATTAGCACTATCTAATTCTTTTTTTATATTGCTTCCCATATCATCATATCCAACAACGCCAGCAAAATGAACTTCAGTATTCCACTTACCTAACAAATATGCTACATTGGACGCAGCTCCACCACTACTTTCCAATTTTTCTTTTAAGATCACTTTACTGTTTTCAATTGGAAAATCTTCCACAGGAACAGTTATATCATAAGTTACCTTTCCAATACTTAATGCAATCATTTTTTCACCCAAATCTTTCTATCTTTCATTTATTATACTATATTTTTTTTTGAATTCCTAGTTATTTTCTGTCAATTAAAAATTTCTAATTTTTCTGCCCAAATAAAATTAAAAGAAAATGCCATTTTTTCTAACTTCATTAGAAGTCAGCTTCAACTTCCACGGGACTAAAGTTGATTTACCTGATGCGTAATTACATCCATTTTCAATTTTGGATATAATCCTTCTAACTATAATAAAAAGTAGATCATATCTTCATTATTATTAAAGGTATATTTTCTAATTTTCTGTCGCAGAAATCACTATTTTAAATCAAAAAAATTTCTAAAATCTTAGCTAATTTAGATATAAATATCTAATTTTTTTTACTTGTTCTCCTTTGAAGAATTACAAGCATTGAGATTTTCTACTATTAGTTTTTTGTTATGTTGTAATTCATTTCTGATACTACTTGATTATTCTCTTTAGTCATTTTCTTATCCTTTTTAATTGGCACTACTTTGTGATGCCTCCATTTCTAATAATTTTAAAACCTCTTTTAAATTTCCAATTGCGTAGATAAGACTATACTCGTTTCTTTGCCTCTTATTACTTCAATCTTAATACTTTGTATTACACCTGAAATTTGTTCTTTATCTATCACAAGAACAAGATAATACATTAGTTTTCTCCTTTCTATTATTTCAATTTTGTTTTGTAATACATATATAATATATCATTAGAACGGACAATATTATTTTTTTGTTTGTCCTTTTATATGGACATTTATGCTAAACATTGTAAAATGGTAATGTAGTAAATCTAAAGTAAGGCAAGTAAAATGAAAAATGAAAATTTTGGGAGTGCGTTAGGTTCGCTCATAACGAATTATAAAGAACAAAGCCATCCAAAATTGAGCTCTAGGGAATTTGCTGATAAATGTGGTGTTTGTAAAATGTAATTTGTGATATTGAAACAAGGAAACACACTGGAAATCCATGCCATGCTACATTGAAAAAATAGCAAAAAAATTAGACCTAGAAGGTGGCTTTGCACTTCAAGAACTTATTAAAAATCCAGAGAAAAAATGCGTAGAGAACTTAGAAAAATAAAAATCTAGTGAACGAATTCCATCATTCAAAAGTATCTGCCAAAATTATTACAAAAATTTGAGCTATATTACTTATAGTATGAAAACATTTTGTGTAACTCGTCTTTTTGGATTACTTTGTGATTTAACCACTATGGCAGATATATCAAAAGATAATTTCAATACAGATATTGGCCGAACTTCCTTACTATCCATTATAAAATGCCATTTCTCCCAAAATAGCACCTATTACTGCTGCTACTAAAGTTGTAGCAATTAGTATCGAATTTTCTTTAAATAATTTTACTAATTCTTTTAAATCTTTCAGCCAATATCTTTCCTTTCTCGTTTTTTATCTAAACTAATACTTATCAAAAAATCATAAGC
>CAOJCV010000011.1 GCA_948432605.1 uncultured Mycoplasmatota bacterium
TCCCTTTTTATCAAGGCTTGACGACTTTTTAAAATTATTTTATGTTTTTATCCTGTAACCGATCCAAGGAATTAAAATCATTAGAAAGAGATTTAGAAAGCATAAATAATAAATTATTAAAATTAAATGAATTAAAACAAAATAATGATTATAAGCAAGATGCAAAAATGTTTTTCAATATTAAAGAAATAGAAAAATTAAAACTAAAATCAGAATACGTTAAAGAGAATAATTTATGGTATAAATTAAACCAAGAACAAAAACAATTTATCATTAATAAATATATTGATGAGATAGAAATTGAATCCAATAATAATAACATTTCTATTTTAAATATCCTATTTAATAAAAATGAAATAGAAAATATAGGATATATGTTTAGAAATGATTGCTTTGATGTGATAATTAATTTAAATGATAAAGATATTATTTTATCTTATGTAAAAAATGAAAAAGAAACTAAAGCTTATATTGAATCATTAAGAAATTTTTATAATATAAATGAAACTATTATAGAATCAGAATCATTTGATATAAATGAATTTAATGATGGAATTATTCAAATAATTCCACAAGAAAAAAAGAATAAATTTGATAAAAATAAATTTGCAATATTACAAATTGAGGTATAGAAATATATCTTTTTTTATTTAAGGGGGTTGAAATGAATTATTTTTTTAAATTTTTAATACCACAGTTAATGGAATATTTTAATAATGATAATAAAATTTTACTAGAATTTATTCCAAAAGTGATAGAAGAAAAATACAAAAATGAATTAAAAAATTTAAAAAAGTGAATAAAAATGTAGTTAGGTGATAAAAAGGTTCTTATAAATTTCTTATGAATAAAGGGATAGAGAACTATTTTATTCAAATATGAACTACAAAAGTATTAAAAAGGGGGATTTTCGCAAGTGCGAAAAGTGTTGGTGGTGCACTTTTGAGGTTTCTAAATCCTTTATTTTTAAGGATTTAGAAATTTCGTGGTGCATTCCCACATCCTGTTGTTATAAAAATTTTAACTATTTTTGAGGAAAGGAGGAATTTTAGTTATGAAATTTAGTGTATTATTAAGTGCAAAAGAAAGTGCATTACTTTTAGATTATATGAAAGAAAATAAAATCAAAACTAAAGTAGAAGCAATAAGAAAATGTTTAAAAACTGCTATAAGTATAGAAGCCAAATATGATATGTTAAAAGATATAGATAGCAAATTGAATAGAATAATTTATAGAGAAAACATTCAAAAGAAATTACTAGAACAATTTTATGCAAATATGGAATTTCCAATTGATAAAGATGTGAAAACTGAAAAAGGTCTAGTTAGATTTTATGAAAATAATAATATTTATAAAAGCAAAATTATGGATTAATTATATTGCAAGGTAATGACTTTATGTATAAAAATTTGTTATAATATATTTATGAATTATGCTTTAATTTTTTAGGGAGTGATAGTATTGAAATCGTTTAAATTAATTATAAAGAGTTTTAAGAATACTAAGTTTAAAATTATAGTCTATGTTGCATTTAGTTTATTAATTGCATATTTAACAACATTTATACCCATAATCATTCAATATTTTTTAGATATTTTATTAAATGAATCTATTAATAATAGTATAATTGAAAAATTTATTAGTATTTTTAATGACAAATTATCTTTTATACCTATTATGTGCATTTTGCTCTTATTGGTAAAGTTAATTCTTACATTTATATCCTACTTAAGAACGATAATTAAAAATAAAATAATTCAAGAATTTCAATTCAATATTAAACAAACACTATTTTATCATATACAAAATTTAACTTATCAAGATTTTTATAAAAAGTCATTAGCTGATTTAGTTCAAAATATGGCAGATGATGTAAAAGATATTGTAACTTTTGTTGATAAACAATTAACTTATATTTTAGATATTCTTTTGATATTAATTTTTGCTATTATGCAATTATCTGGATTAGATATTAGATTATCATTTATTATGACAATTTCTGCTATTATAATGATTTTGCTATCTATATGGTTATTTAAAAAATCAAAACCTATTGTTAAAGAAAGAATAGAAGCAAGAAGAAAATTATATGATAAGATAGATGATAATTATTCAAATGTTAAATTTATTAAAGTTAATAATCTTCAACAACAAGAAATAAAAAGATTCGAGGAAGTTAATCAAAATAATTTTATTGCAAATAAAAAGAAAGTTGTTACAGATTCAATCTACAATATGACTGTAGCAAATATAACTAAAGTGCAAAACCCTTTTATATTTATTTTAGGAACATATCTTTATATAAAAGGTTTAGTATCAATAGGCAGTATTTATGTAACAGTTAGTTATTCAAATAAAATTGGTAGAGGATTTCAATCGTTTGGAGAAATGTTTGAATATTTAAATGCCTTTGCAGTTGCTTATACAAGGTTAAATGAATTGTTAAATTTAACTTTAGAAGATAAAGAAAATAATATTGAAATAACAGATTCAAAAATAGTTTTTGATAATGCAAGTATTATTGTTAATGGGGAAAAAATACTTACTGATTTAAATTTTAGTATTGATCCAAATACTAAAATTTTAATTGTTGGGGCAACAGGAAGTGGCAAATCAATTTTAGTAAAAACACTTGTTGGTTTTTATGATTATGAAGGTAGTATTACCATTGGTGGTTATGAAGTAAGAGATTTAAATAAAAAAAATATAAGAGATAATATTTGTTTATTGCTACAAGATTCTTATTTGTTTTCAAAAACTATAGCTGAAAATATAAAAATATTAATGCCTTATATGTCAGATGAAGAAATGATTAATTTATCTAAAGAATTTGCTTTCCATGATGATGTAGAAAAATTTAACAAAAAATATGAAAGTATGCTTGGTAAAAATGGACTTACATTATCTAAAGGTCAAAGACAAAGATTAGTTTTAATTAGAGCATTTACTAAATTAAAACCAATAATGATATTTGATGATTCATTTAGTGCTATTGATAAAATAAACAAAAAAACTATTATTGATAATTTATTAAGTAATAATAGTGTTAAAAATACAAAAATTTTTATTACTCATAATGTGGGCCTAGCACCACAATTTGAAAAAATATTATTTTTAGACAATAAGAAGGCTTATTTTACTACTCATAAGGAACTACTGAATAATCAAAATTATAAGAAATTATATGATTTAAGTTTAAATAATATAGGTGATGACTATGCTTAATAAGAATTATTTGAAAAAAATGTTTAATTTTACTACAAATAAAAAGAAAACTATTAAAATTGCAAGTATTTTATTTGCTACTTCTTTGCCATATTTGCTATTTTATCAAGTAATATTATCACTAGTAGTAGATAAATATATGCCAAATCAAAATTTAAAAATGGTATGTATTTTATCAGGAGTATTACTTGTAATAATAGCAATTAGGTTTATATTTGATTATTATACAGAAACAAGAAGAAAAACTTGTTATTATGACAATGATAGACAAATAAAAAATAAAATATTTAGTGCCATACAGTATGCTAATATTGGCGAACTGGATAAAACACAAACAGGAAATCTATTTGAATTAACTACAAATCAAAGTTTTAATGCGAGTCAATTGTTTATATGGAATTTTACAGGGATATTTTCTGTAAGATTTAGAAGTATATTAATGATTTCAATAATAATGTTGTTTGTAAATTTTAAAATAGCTTTAATTATAATCTGTATATTTATATTATCCTATATAATACTTTTACCATTTTATAACATAAACATGAAGAATTATCAACAAACTCTAAAAACTATACTGAATCTTCAAGGGAAGATAAATGAATATATAGAGAGTTATTCAACAACAAAAACATTAAGACTTGAAGAAATCAATATGAATGAGATAAATGATATCCTATCAAAAAGTAAAGAAAAGTATTTAAAAACAAATAAAATTTTAGCATTACATACATCACTTTTTGCTTTATTAACTTTTTTTGCAGTAGTTGTTACATTAATTATAGGTGGAAATGAAATAGTAAATGGTGTAGGAGTTGCATCAACTATTATGTTATTAGTTGATTATATAAGTGATATAAACGGTCATATGCAAAGTTTACTCAATCATGCACATGGTGTAATAAGTAAGTATAATGCATATTTAAGAATATTTAAAATAGTTGAATTATCAAAAGAAACAGATGATGGTACTGAAAACCTTGATAAAGTCAATAGTATTGAATTTGATAATGTAAAAATGAGTTATGATGGTGAAAATGTGATTCTTGAAGATATTAATTTAAAATTAGACAGACCTATGACAGTAGCCGTTGTTGGAAAAAGTGGTTCAGGAAAAACAACTTTAGTAAATTTAATACCAAGATTCTATGAAGTTTTAGATGGCAATATTTTAATAAATAATATCGATTATAAAAATTATAAACTGAATGAACTTAGAAAAAATATATCTTATGTTTTTCAAGAACCAGTTATATTAAATATGTCTATATATGATAATTTAACTTATGGACTTGAAAACGTTGAATTTGAAGAAGTGAAAAGTATTTGTACAAAGCTTGGGTTAGATAGAAAAATATTATCACTATCTAAAGGATATGATACAATCATAAATTCAAAAACAGATTTGTTATCGTTTGGTGAGAAACAATTATTAAGTTATGCAAGAGCAATATTAAAAAATGGAGATATAGTAATTTTAGATGAAGTTACATCTAACTTAGATTTAAAATTTGAACAAAGTATTATTGAGGCAAATAAAACATTACTTAAGGGTAAAATTGCATTTATTATTGCCCACAGATTAAATACAATTAAGGAAGCAGATTTAATTATATTTATTGAAGATAAACATATTGAGGAAATGGGAACGCACGAAGAATTATTAAAATTAAATGGAAAGTATTCTAAATTATTTATGACTAAATAAATTATCTAACTAATGGATTTCGCTTTTTAAATAAAATATGTTGCATAGTATGGAATAAAGCGTTATAATCGATTTATCAAATATTAATGAACTTAATTCTCAAAAGTGCAAAACCCCTTTTGCAAACGCACCATAAGTGTATGATGCGAACCTAAGTGGTTCGTTTAATAATGGGTACCCTACTTCAATACAATGAAGTAGGGTATTTTTTGACTTCGTTAAAAGGTCTCAAGAAATAATTGAGACTTTTCTGTTTGTAAAGCTGAATAAAAATGTTATAATTTTAATGAAGGTGATATACAAATGAATCAATACATAAATATATTTATTGATAATGACTATCCTAACTTTATTGATAAATACTTAACTACTGATACTCTAACCAGATTAAAACATAGGAAAAATAATAGTCATACTTATGGTCGAAGTTATGGCCATCAAAAACATACTTTTTCAAAAATAATCAAAACAAAATAAAAGCAGGATAAACCTGTTTACAAATAACTAGCCAGTGGCTAGTTTTCCCTTATTTCATAAGGTGTGAGAAACAATACTAGTGTTTACATTTGAGAGATTTGTTATACAATCGTTAACTTTGCCTTTTTCTAAAAGTCTTATAAATAAAGACTTTCCAAAAGGTGTTTAACAAATGTACACGATTTTTTAATGTGATTTTCTCAAATTTTCAGCCATAATTTTTAGAATTTTTAACAATTTTATGGCCGTAAGTATGACCATACTTTTGAAGAAAATTACTGATAAATATGTAGAAGTTTGAATATGAAAAAAGCACTACTTACAGTAAAAGTAGCACCATTAGATACAATTTTTTCATATTCTATTATATTGTATCACTTGATTGCTTATAGTCAATAAGGATTAAATGTCTGATATTTTGTTGGTAGAAATGTTGTAAAAATTTTAGATTAGCCTTTATTTTACTTACAATACATGGATAGAAACTAATATAGCATTAGTTATAAATATAAATGACATTATTTTTATTATAGGAAAATTTAGGACTAAGTATTTAAAAAAATCGCTAATTTTAGTATAATCTATATAGAGATGGAGGTATTACAATGAAATTTTATGTTGGATCGGGAATGAAAAATTGTGAACTAGTAAATTACTATGCAAAGTTATTAAAAGAAAATGGTTGGGAGCAAACTCACGATTGGGTAAAAAATGTTATTGATGATATATCTAAAGATGATATGATAAAATATGCAAGTTTAGAATCACAAGGTATTGTTGATGCTGATGTTGTTATTATGCTATTACCAGGAGGAAGAGGAGCACACATTGAATTAGGAATGGCAATGGCACTAAATAAAAAAATATTTTTATGTTCTACTACAAAAGAAGAATTTAGCATTGAAAATACTGTTGCTTTTTATGAATTACCAAAAATTACTCAATTAGTTGGAAATGCTGATGATAATGTGAAAAAGATACTTGAATTACAGTAGGAGATTTTAGATGAAAAAAGTTGTAATTGCTGGAAGTGCTAAACTTCAAAAAGAAATAAATAAGTGGTTAAAAATTTTTGAAAGTAAGAATTATGAAATATTAGATTACCCAAGAAAAATAGAACAGGAAAAATTTATAGAGTTATATCCAAGTATACACAAAACTTTCTTTGAACGTATCACAAAAACGGATATGTTATTTATTATGAATGAAGATAAAAATGGAAAGTATGGATATATTGGTGCAGAAGCGTTTGCTGAATTAACTTTTGGTCTTGCTCAAAAATTAGTTTATAATAAAGAAATAGAATTAGTTATATTAAAGATGCCAAGTCAAGATGTTCAATGTTATGAAGAAGTTGATTTATGGCTAAAACTTGGATGGATAAAATTATATGAGGAGGAAAAATAATGAATTTAAGAGGACAAATAGAAAGTTATGTTCCTTTCGATGAAGCGGAAGAAAAAATTAAGGATTATTTATTAAAATGGATTGATACTTTTGATGATGTTTTAACTAGAGAAAATGAATTTGCACATTTTGCTTCTTCTGCATTTGTAGTAAATAAAGATAGAACAAAAATGCTTGTTGTATATCATAATATATATGATGCTTGGATTTTTCCTGGAGGACATGCTGATGGTGAAGAAAATCTATTGTCTGTTGCTATTCGTGAAGTAGAAGAAGAAACAAGTTTAAAAACAAAGGTATTAGATAATTCTATTTTTGCAATTTCTGCTTCCCCTATTGTTGGTCATATAAAAAGAGGGAAATATGTACCAGCCCATACACATTTAGATGTAGTTTATTTATTAGAGGCTGATGATAAAGAAACGTTAGCATTTAGAGAAGATGAAAGCAAAGGTGTTAAATGGATTACATTTGAAGAAGCAATAGGAGATAACATTGTTGATTTTATAAGACCAGTTCATAAAAGATTGATAAAGAAGTTAAATGTAAAAGAGTCTACCAATTTATAGTAAACTCTTTTTTTCAACAATTAATTTCAAATTGAAATATGCTATTTTAAAGTCCTAATGATAAAGTTATATCTAATTTATCAATATGGATATTTTCTTGTCTTAACTGTGTACCAATAGTGATATTGGTATTTATTTTGTAATCAAAATTGATTATATCTAGTGTTTTAAAATAATACGGTATATGTGTTCCGTAAGAGTTTCAACGGAGGATCAAAGTAGATTTGGTCATAGTTTAGATGAACAAGAAGATAGACTACGAAAACTATGTAAATTTAAAGGTTATAAAATATATAAAGTATATCGTGAAGAAGGAGTTTCAGCAAAAAAATACGAATCGACCTAAATTTAAAGAAATGATACAAGATATGAAAGATGGAAAAATTAACAAGATTATTGTCTATAAACTAGATAGACTTACTCGTTCTATTAAAGACTTGGAAACGATATTTTTTGTTTTAGCAAATAAGCATTACGAATTATAAGTGCCTATTGTCAATAGATTTTCTCAAAATAATGGCAAACATAAACTGTTATTATTATTCCTTTTTATAAAAATGTAAGTCGCCATTTATTTGTTAATTTTGTAAAAAACATCACATTTTTTTGAATGAGCATAAGCATTGGACACTATGAAGTACATTTTATACCTATAAAATTTAACTTTATCGTGGTGTCAATTTATTTTTACACTTGCAAAAATGGCAACTATGTCATTAAAATGTGGCTACTCAATCATAGAAATAATTATAATTGCTGTATTTATTGATAAGAAAAGTGGTAACATAATGTGACTACTTTCCTTCTTGTTATAAAAATTTCAAAAAAAAGTGGTGATTTGGTAATGAAAAGTATGCCAAAATACAGTATAATTATAAATGTAGAGATTTACGTTTTCAGACAGGAATTTGTTTATGGAACAGTTAAAAAATGAAGATTTATTTGGAAATTATTATAATAAAATAAATGAATTAATTTTAAAAGCAAAACATAATATTGTTAAAAATATTAATGTTGAAATGGTAGAACTTTATTTTGAAATTGGATCTACTATTAATGAACTCATAGAAAACTATCTTTTTCAGAAAAGTTAACTAAAGAAGTTGGTCAAGGTTTTAGTGTTCCGAGTTTAAAGAAAATGAAAAAATTCTATTTAACCTATAATAGTGGTTCCACACTGTGGAACCAGTTAAGCTGGAGTCATAATCGTTTAATAATGAATATAGAAGATGAAACTAAAAGGAACTTTTATTTAGAAGAATCTATTAAATCAAATTGGAGTGTTAAACAATTAGAAAGACAAATTAATAGTTTTTATTACGAAAGATTATTATCAACGAGTGACAGCACTAAAGAGGAAGTTAAAAATGAAATTAATACTTTAGAAAAGAAAGAAAAAGTACAAGATTTTATTAAAGATCCATATGTTTTAGAATTCTTAGATATTAAAGATAGAAGATTTTTAGAAAAAGACTTGGAATCTAATTTACTTGAGCATATTTCAGAATTTTTATTAGAATTAGGTAGAGGATTTTCTTTTGTTGCAAGGCAAAGAAGAATTGATGTTGACGGAGATAATTTTTATATCGATTTAGTTTTTTATAACTATGTGTTGAAGTGCTTTGTATTAATTGACTTAAAATTAGATAAATTGACTCATCAAGATATTGGTCAAATGGATTTTTATGTAAGATATTTTGATAATGAAATTAAAGATGAACAAGATAATCCAACTATTGGTATAACCTTATGTTCAGATAAAAAAGACACAATAGTTAAATATTCTGTTCTTAATGATAATAAAAATTTATTTGCTTCTAAATATCAATTATATTTACCAACAGAAAAGGAATTAGCATTGGAAATTGAGAAACAAAAGGCTGAATTTAATGAAAAGGAAGGTAACTAGGTATGAGAGAAACTTTAATTAACAATTTTTTAAGAATTTCTAGAATACCTAGAGAATCAGGACACGAACAAAAAATAGCAGATTTCTTTGTTAATATTGCTAAAGAAAATAATCTATACTATTTTAAAGATGAAAATAATAATGTTTTAATTAAGAAAAAATGTAATATTAATTCTAAACCAATAGCACTACAGGCACACCTAGATATGTGTTAAAAGTAAAGATAGTAATCATGATTTTGAAAATGATGGGATTGAAGTGATCATTGATGGGGATAAAGTAACAGCTAAGGATACTTCTTTGGGTGCAGATCAAGGTGTTGGACTTTCTATGATGTTGACTATTATGGAAGATAATAACTTAAGGCATCCTGATTTAGAATTTCTTTTTACTACTGAAGAAGAAACTACATTTAATGGGGCAGTAAATTTTCCATATTCACAAATTGAAAGTAAAAGATTAATCAATCTTGATAATTCAAAAGATAATTGAAAACGATTTAACTAGTTATAAAATTTTAATTGATAATTTTCCCGGTGGAAATTCGGGAGAAGATGTTAATTTATCTGAAAATAATGCTATAACTACTATGGCTAAATTATTAAAAGATAAAGATGTATTTATAAGAAGTATAGATGGTGGAACTTCTGAAAATGATTTAGCTACCTTCTGTGAAGTCGTTATAAATACAAACATCAATGTGGATGATATTTTTAAATGATAATTCTAACTTTTTTCAAATAGGTCATTCTAAAGTGACAATTACATATGATACTGTTACATATAATAAAAAGTTAGAAAAAAGTGAAGTTTCTATGTATTCTCATCCTAAAGCCGCAGAGTTAAATGCTTTAGAACAATTAAAAAATTATGCGAGAAAATGATGAAGTGGCATTTTCATATGCTCAAAGTAACATTGAACATATTATCCAAAAAAATAAAATAGCTGTTACTTCTTCACAATAGGATAATATGAATGTTGATCAAAAATTTCTTTTATTCGTTTAATAAGGAAAGAGGCAAAAGCATTAAATGATAGAGATTCGTATGAATATTGGAAAATTAATTTACAACAATTATTAGAACTAGAAAGTAATAATATTTTAATTCAAAAAAATTATAATTCTATGATTTATGATTGTGATTCAGAGGTACAAAGTTTTAGACAATAAGTTATTTTATTAAAAAATATTTTAATTTTTGATTTTTTTAATTTAAAATATGGAAGGATTTTATAAAAAAATAGAAAAAAATAAAAAAAATGTAAAAAAAGTGTTCACAAACTAAAAAAAGTATGATAAGATTATAACCGTACTGAGGCAAAAGTTCTTTTTATGAAAGTTTGCTGTTAGGTTGTATGGAGGGATAGCGAAGTGGTCAAACGCGGCAGACTGTAAATCTGTTCCTTCGGGTTCCATGGTTCAAATCCATGTCCCTCCACCATTTCTTTTAGAATATTGCCTCGTAGCCAAGTGGTAAGGCATCAGACTTTGACTCTGACATTCCGGTGGTTCGAACCCACCCGAGGCAGCCATTTAAAAATTTATGATCCGCTAGCTCAGTTGGTAGAGCATTTGACTTTTAATCAAAGGGTCTCGGGTTCGAATCCCGAGCGGGTCACCATTTTGAATATTCACAAACTCTTGTAAATAAAGGGTTTGTTTTATTTTTTTTTATTTTCAAAAATTAATAAAAAGTCTATGAAAATCTTTCAATGGGTAACAAATTTAGGGAATTAAAAACTTAAATTTTTGCATAAAAAAAATGGTGATCCGTACGAGTTTCGAACTCGTGAATGTAACCTTGAGAGGGTTATGTGTTAAGCCACTTCACCAACGGACCATTTTTCCATAAGTCTTTTTAATCCTATCATAAAAATGGTTATTTTACAAGGAGTTTAATTCAAGGATTGTAAAAATAAATACCTTATGCTAGAATGAATTAGGATTTAGGTGGTAAAATGAAAATAGCTTTGATAAATGAAAATAGTCAAAAAAATAAGAATGAACTTATATTAAAAGTATTGAAAAAAGTGGCAAATAAATATCATCATGAAGTTTTTAATTTTGGAGTAGTCGAGGAAAAAAAGGCTAATATCGATTATGTTGGTGCAGGCGTTTTGGCAGGTATTTTAATTAATTGTAATGTTGTAGATTTTATTATAACTGGTTGTTCTACTGGCCAAGGCGTTATGTTAACAGCAAATGCGATGCCTAATGTTTTTTGTGGCTTTGTTGCAGATCCCGTGGATGCACGGTTATTTGCCAAAATAAATGCAGGAAATGCAATATCGATTCCTTTTGGAAAAAATTTTGGCGTTGGATATGAATATTTTTTAGAAGATATATTTGAAACTCTTTTTAAAACTGAATTTGAAAGTGGTTATCCATCACATCGAAAAGAAATTCAATGTTCTCAAAGAGAAATGTTAAATCATATAAAAAAAGTAAGCCAAGTTGATATGATAGATATTTTAGAATTTATAGATAAAGATTTTTTAAATGAAATTATTCATAATGATTATTTTGAAGAAATTTTTTTCCAGTATTCTCAAAATGATGCAATTAGTGAATATTTAAAGAATATAATTGATGCTTGGGAATAAAAATTTAGTCTAGTAAAAATAGAAAAAATATATTATAATTATATTGTGTAGTAGCTACACAGTTAGAGCAAATTTGCGAAGTCTTCCCTTCCTATTATTTACTCTAATTAAAAAAGACTCTGGTGATCAGTGTCTTTTTTTATAAATTCTTTAAAATATTGTTTATTACATCTGTAAATTCTTTTTGCTTTTCTTCTAGTTCAATTGTTGTTGTGGCTTCAAAGCGAAGAGTAAGATTAGGTCCTGTATTACTTGCTCTTATTAATGCCCAAGAGTTTTCAAAATTAATTCTAGCTCCATCTGCATCAAATATTTGATATTTTTTTTCTTTGGCATATTCTAAAACTTTATTGACAACTATAAATTTTTGTTCATTTTTTACAGGAATTTTAATCTCAGGAGTGGAATAATAAAATGGAATACCTGTTAATAATTCACTGAATGTTTTATCGTTTTTTGATAAAATTTCTAAAAATCTTAAACCTGCATAAATAGAGCTGCAAATTTCAGGTCCACGATCATTAAAGAAAATATGACCAGATAGTTCTCCTCCAAGAGGAATATTGTTTTCTTTGGTACTTGCTTCTGTAAAACTAGTTCCCGTTCTACTCATAAAAATTTTTCCACCAAGTTTTTCTACTTCATCTATTAAAGTTTTAGAACATTTTACATCAATCAAAAAGGTTTTGTTAGATACTTTTGAAATCATATCTCGTATTGCTACAATCATGTACTTGTCTGCCATCACAAATTCGCCAAGTTCATTTACGATTCCAATTCGATCTCCATCTCCATCAAATGCGATTCCTAAATCTGCTTTTTCTTTTATTATTTCTTGTTTTAACATTTCCATATTTTCTTCTACTGCTGGATCTGGGTGATGATTTGGAAATGATCCATCATTTTCATCACATATGTATTTCATATCTAAATTTGGAAATAATGCAAATGCTTCTTTTATAATTGTTGTTGTAACTCCATTTCCGGCATCTCCAACTACTTTTAATTTTTTTTCACCCATATATATATTTTCTTTTAAATAATTTAAATAATCGTTTTTTATGTTTCTTGTTTCTAACAGACCATTTCCTGTTAAAAATTGACCTTTTAAAGTATATTTTTTAAAATCTTCAATCATTTGTCCTCTTGCATTAGCTAATGGGTCGAAAGAAAATTTGAATCCATTATCATCTTTTGGATTGTGACTTGCTGTAACCATAATTCCATATGTTTCATTTTTATAACGTGAATAGTAATGCATAGGTGTAGTTATTAGGCCATAATCAATTACATTGATTCCAGATTCTAGTAAACCTTTTGTTAATGATTTTGTAAGAGATTCGCTAGATAGTCGATTGTCGTGGCCAATGACACATTTCTTTTTGTCTAAATATTCTTGTAAATAAGATCCATAGCTTTTTCCTAAGATATAAGCTATATTTTCATCTATATCTGTGGGATATGTTCCACGTATATCATATGCTTTAAAAATATTTTCATTCATAATATATTCTCACTTTCTATTTTATTCTAGTTTATTTTAACATAGGCTAAAATATTAATCAATTTTGTCTTTTCTTTTTTCTAGACTTCTAGTATAATTTTATAGAATAAGGAAGTAGAAAGTATGGGAAAGAAGAGAAAGTTTTATTTAATAAGTGTAATGTTATTAATAGTTATAAATTTTGCTTTTTTTGTAATAGGTTATCTTAATTATTTGGATCCAGAATTAGGAAATTTTGATGTTTTGGTTTTGAAAGAAGAAAATGGTCGATTGAATGTAGAAGTAACGCCTTCATATAATGCTACAGAATATGAAGTAAGTATTTTTCGCGCTGATACTAAAATTTATGAAATTGCTAGTTCTAATTCTTTTATTGAATTAAATGATTTTCAAGCTGAATTTAATGATCAATTAGATATTGAGGTTGTTGCTAAAAATAAAAATGGAGATGAGAAAAAAAGTCGAAATAAGTTTGTTTATTATTATAAAGATTCTACTTTTGAAAAAGAAAAGGATCATTACCATGCAGGAACAAAAGATTTAACGCTTTTTATTTTAGGATATGATGAAATAAAAAAATATACAGTTGAATTGTTTTACGGAAATAAATTATTATATACTACTCCTGTAACAAGTGAGAATGTTGTTATTCCGTATCAGACTGTAGAAGGTTATTCAGGAAGAATTACTGCCCACTTAAAAAATGAAAATAATCGTATTACTAGTAGTTTTAATTTTTATTTAAATACACCAATTGTTGGAAAGTTGGATATTGTAAATCCTTCCAATTATTTTGAAGATCGTTGGAATGATGTAGAACTTTTGGTAAGTGGTGGGGAAAATGCGAATACTTATTATGCTAATTTGTACAAAGATGGTGCTTTGGTAAACAAGGTTTTAGTAAAACGAATCAAGGATAAAATTACGATACCTGCTGATAGTTTTTTAGAAGATACTCAATATACTCTTGTTTTACAAGCTGTTTATGATGATTTTTATGAAATTGCTGAGGAAGCAACTATTGATTTAAAAATTAATAAAAAGGAAGCCACACAAGGAGTTTATACAACACATAATCCTACTTTTATTAAAAGTGGAACTAAAGTTGGTTTGAAAACAGTAACTTCAGATGCAACGATTTATTATACGCTAGATGGAAGTGAACCAACAGTGAACAGTATGATTTATAAATATCCTATAACAATAACAGAAGATATGATTTTAAAGACTTTTGCGGTAAGTAAAAATCGTTATGATTCTGTCATTAGAACTTATTCTTTTAAAATTATGGAAAAAACACCAATTATTTATTTGAGTCCTTCTAATCAAAATGAGAATTATGGAGTAGGAAGTGTTGGTTATACAACTGAAATGGAAATTATGAATAAACTTGCTGATGTTGTTGAGAGAGAATTGAAAGCAAATGGAATAATAGTTTATAGAAATAATCCTAAACTTGGAATTGATGAATGGGTAGTTGAAAGTAAATATCTAAAAGCTGATTTTCATTTTGCTCTTCATTCAAATGCTTCTTCAAGAAAGACTGCTCGTGGACCTGAAATTCATGTAGATAATGAATATTCTTTATCCTATTCTATTGCTTCTAATATTTATGAAAATTTATGGAATATTTATGATGGAAATGATAATTATGATTATTATCGAGGAATTAAGTTTACAAGGGGAACTCTTGGAGAAGCAAGTGATCATTATTTAGAATGCTCTTCTTTGTTAGAGGTTGCTTTTCATGATGAATATAGTGATGCTAGTTGGATTATAAATAATCTTGAGACGATTGGTAAAAATATTGCAAATTCTATTGTTTCTTATTATAATTAAAATATAGAAAGAGAGTAAATATGAAATATATTACATTTGCAATTCCATGTTATAATTCTGAAAATTATATGAGACATTGCATCGAAACTTTATTAACTGGTAAGGATGATGTGGAAATTTTAGTTATTGATGATGGAAGTAAGGATAATACTTTGCAGATTGCTAAGGAGTATCAAAAAAAATATCCTACAATTGTTAAGGCAATTCATAAAGAAAATGGTGGTCATGGATCTGGAGTAAATAAGGGCTTAGAACTTGCTACTGGCTTATATTATAAAGTTGTTGATTCAGATGATTGGGTAGATGAAGATTCTTTGAGAAAAGTTTTAGATAGTATTAAGATGCTAGAAAAAAAGAAAAAACTTGTTGATATGATGATTGTAAATTATGTTTATGAAAAAGATAATTCTAAAAAAGAAATTCATTATAAAAGGACTTTACCTGAAAATAAAATCTTTACTTGGGATGAAGTTGGAAAGTTTAAAGCTGATGCTTATTTACTTATGCATTCAGTTATTTATAATACAAAATTTTTAAAAGAAACAAATTTAAAACTTCCTGAGCATACTTTCTATGTTGATAATATTTTTGTTTATTATCCTCTTCCTAAAATTAAAACTATGTATTATTTAAATGTACCATTTTATCGTTATTTTATAGGAAGAGAAGATCAATCTGTAAATGAGTCTGTAATGATTAAACGAATTGATCAACAAATTTTTGTAACTAAAACAATGATTGATTTTTTTGATCCTTATGAATATTGGGAAACTAATAAAAGGTGTGCTAAATATTTAATTCATTATATCGATATTATGATGACTGTATCTAGTATGTTATTACAAGTATCTAATACTTCTGAACATCAAGAAAAAAGAAAGGAATTATGGAAATATTTAAAAGATAAAAATCCTAAACTATATAAAAATTGTCGTATTTCTTTGTCTGGTGCAACTTGTTTGCCAAGATTTTTATCGGTTCCTGGTTATAAAATAGCAAGAAAAATTTATAAATTTAATTAAGAGTCAAAATTATTGGTTCTTTTTTTGACTTTTAGGTGGGTAGAGTGTATATTAAGACGTATCTATGGTTTCTTCGTGGATTATAGACATGGTAGTGAATCAGGAGTATTTAATTTTGCTTATGATAATGGTAATTAATGGTTGGATTGGATTTCGAATTGTTTTGACACCTTAAAGAAATAAAATTGATCTTTATTCATATTCTATAGACTTCCAAGAGTGTTTTTGATACAATATTTTTGGAGGTTTTTTCTTATGTTACATATTAAAAACTTATCTGTTTCTGCAGGAAAAAAAAGTATTTTAAAAAATTTTAATTTAGATATAAATGATTCTGAAATTCATGTTTTAATGGGACCTAATGGTGTTGGAAAAAGCACTGTTTGTAAAAGTATTATGCATCAATTTGATTATGATATATTGGATGGTACCATTATTTATAATGAATTTGATATTACTCATTCTAAAACTTATGAAATAGCTCGTCATGGGATTTATTATATTGCTCAGTCTCCAGTTGAGGTTGAGGGTATCACAAATGCTGAGTTATTACGTTCTGCGATGAATGAACAAGGTATAAAAATGGATATTTTTGAATTTAATCGAAAATGCCTAGAAGTTTGTAAGAAACTTAATATTCCAAAAACTTTTTTACATCGTCATGTTAATGTAGGTATGAGTGGTGGAGAAAGAAAGAAAAATGAACTTTTGCAAATGTTTTTATTGCAACCTAGTCTGGTACTTTTAGATGAAATTGACTCTGGATTAGATGTGGATGCTCTTAAAATTGTTGGGGAAAATTTAAAAGATTATGTTAGAGAAACTCATGCAAGTTTATTTGTAATTACTCATCAACAGGCTTTGATTGATTTGTTAGAACCAGATTTTGTTCATATTTTAAAAGATGGAAGAATTATTGAAAGTGGTACAAAGGAATTGGCGAAAGAAATCGAAAAATTTGGTTTTTTAAGGGCAAATAACGTGAGTGGAAGTGAATTAAGTGAATAAACTACCAGTGAGCACAGTAAAAATCATTGAGGATTTAGATGTACTAAGAATAACTGAGCCAAATACAATTTTTGAAATAGAAGGACAAGTTAAAATTAAAGAATTACAAATTTCTACTAATTCTTTTCATTCTTTTTGGATTTTGAAAGATAATTCAGTACTTACTTTAGAAACTATTATTGAACTAAATAATGTTACTGGTAATATTAAAATTTTATCTAATGAAAATTCGCGACTTTTTCTCCAACTTGGTATTTCTTTAAAAAATCAAAATCATTTTTCTATCTATAATAAACTTTTAAAAAATTATGCTTCAAGTACTATAAAATTACATTTAGTAGGAGATCTTGAAAGCCATAGTATTATTAAAACAACTGGAGAAATAAGTTTAAATACAAAAGGAAATGAATTTTTAGAAGATGTAAAATATTTGATGGAAGAAAAATCTCATATTGAATGTATTCCAGAATTATTTGTATCTGCAGAGGATTGTATTGCAAATCATTTTGTAACGATTGGTTGTATAAGTGATGAGGATATATTTTATTTAAATTGTAAAGGTATTAGTGTAGATAGTGCAAGGAACTTAATCCGTCAAAGTTTTTTAAAAAGTATGTTTTTGAGAGAGGAGGAGTAAGATGAATATAGAAGATTTTCCAATGTTAAAACAAGATTTAATTTATTTGGATAATGGTGCGACTACTTTAAAACCACAATGTGTTATTAATAAAATGACAGAATATTATGAGACTTATTCTGCAAATGCTCATCGTGGAGATTACGATATTTCTTTTAAAGTGGATGGAGAATATGAAGCTGCACGCGAGGATGTACGTAGATTTATTCATGCAAAATATAAAGAAAGTATTATTTTTACAAGTGGTTCTACAGAATCTTTAAATATGATTGCAAATGGTTTTTTTAAAAATATTATGGAGCCTAATGATGAAGTATTAATTACTAAAAGTGAGCACGCATCTAATGTTCTTCCTTGGTTTCGTTTGCAAAATGAAATTGGTATTGTAGTTAAATATATTCCTTTAGATGATCATCATTATGTGACTTTGGAAAATGTAAAAAAAAGTATCACTCCAAATACAAAGGTGATAGCACTTGCTGGTATTACGAATGTGATTGGTGATGAAAGACCAATCAAAGAAATTACTAAGTTTGCTCATGAAAATAATATATTTGTTGTAATGGATGGAGCTCAAAGTGTTCCACATCGTAAGACTGATGTGGAAGATTTGGATGTTGATTTCTTGGCTTTTTCAGGTCATAAAATGTGTGGACCAACAGGTATTGGCGTTTTATATGGTAAAAAAGAACTTTTAGAACATATGGAACCAACCAATGTTGGTGGTGGAATGAATGAATCTTTTGATAATCCAAATGAAGTTTTTTATAAAGAACTGCCTACAAGATTAGAGGCTGGTACACCTAATATTGCTGCAGTAATAGGACTTGGAGAAGCAGTGCGTTATTTAGAAAAAATAGGAATGGATAATATAGAAACTTATGAAAAAAAATTAAGACAATATGCATTGGATCGATTTCTTGAAATTCCTCATTTAGATATTTTAAATATAGAAGCAGATAGTGGAATTATTGCATTTAATGTAGATCAAATTTTTAGTCAAGACGTAGCTTATTACTTAAATAAATATAAAATTTGTGTTAGAGCTGGAAATCATTGTGCAAAAATATTAAAAAATGAAGTTGGGGTTACAAATAGTTTGCGTGTAAGTCTTTATTTTTATAATACAGAAAGTGATATTGACTCTTTAGTAGAATTATTAAGTGATAAAGAAAAGATGGAAAGAGAGATGCTTTAAATGGATGAAAATATGAGAAGAGAAATAATAATGGAACATTATAGAACGCCACTCAACAAACATAGAACAGAAGATAAAAATTATCAATTTGTAAATACAAACAACTCTTCTTGTATTGACAATTTAGATATTTTTGTAAAAATTGAAAATAATTGTATATCTGATATTTGTTTTGATGGAGAAGCATGTGCTATCTCAACTTCTTCTACTTCCATTATGATTCGTAATTTAATTGGGAAAACAATTCAGGAAGCAAAAGAATATATTGAAAACTTTGAACATATGATTCAGGAAATGGATTATGATGAAGATTTATTAAAAGAAGCTCTTGCTTATAAAGAAATTTATAAACAAGGAAACCGTAAACACTGTGCTTATCTTCCATATATTGGAATTAAAAAAATACTTGATAAATATGAATAGATACATTTTTATGTGTCTTTTCTTTTTGAATCATAAATATTTTTTCTAATAATAAAATGAAATGGGTGGTTATATGAATTTGTCTGATTTACAAAGAAAGGATATTGTAAATTTAACCGATGGACGAAGACTAGGAAGAATTATTGATGCAGAAGTAACTGAATTAGGAGTAATTTCTTATTTTGTAGTATTAGAAAAAAAGTTTTGGCATTTTTTTAAAAGTGCTAGTGAAGTTACAATTACTTTTTCTCAAATAAAAAAGATTGGATCAGATGTTATTTTAGTTGAAATTTGATCTTTTTTATTAGTTTTGGTATACTTGTTAAAGTAGAGGTGGTTAGAGTGAATGTACAAATTGTTTTAACAAGTTATCTTTTAACATATATGTATGGAGATCTTGCTTTTTCTAGTTCACTTTTATTGACGAGAGAAGTTATTAAAAAAGCTTATAATGAAGGCTTATATTATGTATCAAATGAAAAAAATATAGATGATATTTTGAATGAAGGAAATATAAAAAAAAGAAGATTGCTTACTTTTTCTGGGATTCCATCTTTTGAAGAAGTTTGTATGAATCTTTCTCCAAGTAAGACGATCTTTGCTTTAAAAATTAATTTACCTTATGAAGAGTTGGCAACGTTTAAATATTCGGAAAAGAAAGAAATTTTGGATAAAAAAGATGTTGTGCTACAAAGGGATATGTTAGAAAAAAAAATGTTATATTTAAGTTATGAAGATGGGGCTCTTTGTTATAAAGATACACAAGAACATGAAGTTGTATTAGAAGAAAAGATTGAAGAAATTGAAAAGCATTTTAAAAAAGAAATTGAAAATTATAAATTTGCTATAGAAAATAGAATGAATTTTTTAAGAAAAGCTTTATTTGAATTTTTAGAAACGGAAGCTAGTAAAGAACTTTTAGAAGATCAAGTAAAATTACAAGAAATTAAAGAAAGCTATGAAGAACTTATGAGCTAAGTTTTTAAATTATATAATGTTCCTTCTATTTTCTTTTTCATTATCTTATCTTTTTTTCTTATTTTTTTCTTTTCAATTCGACAAAATATGATAAAATATTACTAAGAGAGTAGGAGGAAAATTATGAGTACCGAATTAATTATTATTTTAGGTGTTTTTTATTATATTCTTACTATTGCAAGTATTGTTACTATTCTTTATTTGATGGAAAATCGTGGAAAAAAGAAGTATCGTAGTCAAATTAATGAATTGGAACGTGATAAAAATTTAATCATATCAGCAGGGTTGATTGCTGAACTTAATAAAGTGGAACCTTTGGTTTGTAATAGTGATATGAAACATACATTAGAAATTTGGAAAAAAAGATTTCAGACAATGAAAGAAGAAGATGTTACAAGAATTACAGATAATTTGTTAGAAGCAGAAGAATTGTTTAATAAAAAAGATTTTAAAAATTTAAAAGGAAAACTATCAGATATTGAATTGGATATTTATTATGTAAAAACAAAAGCTAATTTTTTGTTAGATGAAATTAAAGAAATAACTTTAAGTGAAGAAAAGAATAGAGATACTATTACTAAGTTAAAAGCTCTATATCGTGAAATTTTAAATCGTTATCATACTCATAAAAAAGATTATACTTTGGTAAATTCTCCTTTGGAATTACAATTTGAAAATGTTGATAAATTATTTGCAGCTTTTGAAGCATCTATGGAAAAAAAGGCTTATCAAGAAGTGAGTAAAATTGTAAAAGCAATTGATGATGTTATTGGTAATTTGAAATTAGTTATTGAAGAGGCTCCTAGTATTATAATGCTTGGAAAAAATGTAATACCTAAAAAGATTTCAGATATAAGTAATATTACTAAAAAAATGGAAAAAGAAGGTTATAATTTAGACTATTTAAATATTCCATATAATATTACTGAATCAAGTAAAAAAATTACAGATATTTTTCAGAGATTAAATGTTTTAAATATAGAAGATTCTATTTTTGAATTAAAAACAATGTTAGATTATTTTGATTCTATTTATAATGATTTTGATAAAGAGAGAATTGCTAGGAAAGTTTATAATGATTTTTCAAGAAGTGTTTTGTTAAAGATAACTAAATTGTCTAAAATTAATCAAGCTTTATTGAGAAAATTAAATGATATTAAATATAGTTATGATTTAAATGATGAAGATGTGGAAATTGTTTTTCAAATTAGAGATGAATTATCTTTAGAAAGAGAAGAATATGATACGATTGTTGATTCTGGTAGAAATAGAGTTAGCTCTTATTCTCATTTAAGTAAAGAAATGGAACTTTTAAATGTAAAGACACAGAGAACTGAGGAAAAGCTTGAAGTAGCTCTTCGGACTTTAGGAAGTTTAAAGGAAGATGAATTAAGAGCTAGAGAGCAATTAGATGATATGAAAAGTATTTTAAATCAAGCTAAAGTTCAAATGAAATCTTTTAAATTACCTATTATTCCAGATCATTATTTTGTGGAATTAGCAGAAGCAACAGAAGCAATTGCTAATATGGTTTTAGAGTTGGAAAAAACACCAATTTCTATTAAAGTTCTTAATACTAGAGTAGATACTGCTCGAGATTTAGTTTTGAAAGTTTATAATACGACAAAAGAAATTATTAAAACTGCTAAAATGGCTGAAACAGCAATTGTTTATGGGAATCGTTATCGACCTAGTAATAGTGAAGTAGAATTAGGTCTTATGAAAGCAGAAAAAGCTTTCTTTCATGGAAATTTTAAAGGTTCGTTAGAGTTAGCGATTAATGCAATTAATGTTATAGAACCTGGAATTTATAAAAAATTAATGGATGAATATCAAAGTTAGGTGAGTTATGAAAAGTGTAATGATTGATTTGGATGAGACAATTTGTTCTCCAGCTTATTTAAAAGAAGTAAATAAATATTTAAAATCTAATTATAAATATGAAGAGATTGATACTTATTTTGTTGAAGATATTATTCCAGAAGATAAAAGAGAACAATTTTTAGATTATTTTTATAAGAATGTAAATGTTTATGATCATGCAGAGATTTTTCCGAGAGCTATTGAAGTAATTGAAAATTTATCGAAACATTATGAAATATATATTGTATCTGCTTTTGTTGATAAAAGAAGAGTGTTTGAAAGTGGAATTATGGCTCAGTATAAATATCATTGGATTTTAAAAAATCTTCCTTTTATAGATCCTAAAAAAATTATTTTTACAGGGTCTAAACATAAGGTTTTGTGTGATATTAAAATTGATGATAAAGTTAGTAATTTAAAAGGATATGGTGAAACTAAGCTATTATTAGATCATATGCATAATAGAAAATATTCTTTTGAAGAATTAAATAGTTTAGGAATTAAGCGAGTACAAGATTGGAATCAGATTGAAGCAGAATTGTTAGGAGGAATAGAAAATGATATATCTTGATTATAGTGCAACGACACCTGTATCTTATGATGTATTAGAATCATATATACGGGCTACAAAAGATTTTATGGGAAATCCAAATTCGCTTCATAGTTTAGGAGTTAAATCTAAGGCTTTGATGAATAGTGCTATTAAGCAAATCAGTGATATTTTTAATATTTTAGAAAGTGAAATTACGTTTACAAGTGGGGCAACTATGTCTAATAATTTGGCAATTATAGGAACTTGTCTTGCTAATATGAAAGCTGGAAATCATGTGATCGTTTCTAAATTGGAACATCCTTCTATTTATCAAATATGTAATTATTTAGAAAGTATTGGATTTGAAATAAGTTATGTTGATAATGATCAAGATGGTTTAATTGATTTTGAAGATTTAAAAAGAAAAATGCGTTTCGATACTATTTTGGTAAGTATATGTGCTGTTAATAGTGAAACTGGAGTAAGACAACCTTTAAAAATGATTCGTCAAATTATTAAAAAGGAAAATTCTGAAACTTTGTTACATAGTGATATGACACAAGCACTTGGGAAAGTAACAGTTAATTTTCATGATGTTGATTTAGCAAGTATTACGGCTCATAAAATATATGGACCAAAAGGTATTGGTTTATTATATAAAAATAGTAGAATTCAATTAACTCCACTTTTGTATGGAAGTGGCCATAGTAATATGCTACATCCTGGAACTCCTTCTGTCCCTTTAATTGTGGCATTTGCTAAAGCTATTCGTCTTGCAACAACAGATTTGGATAAAAGAGAGAATTTTATTAAAAGGTTAAATGAAAGAATTATAGCAGAATTAGAAAAATATGATGGAGTTCTTATTAATAAAACAAAAATTTCTATTCCTCATATTTTAAATATATCTTTTGAAACGATTAAAGCTGAAACTTTTTTACATGCTTTAGAAGAATATGAAATCTATGTAAGTACAAATACTGCTTGCTCAAGTGGAGAATTATCTACTTCGGTGATGGCTATTTATAATGACAAAAAAAGAGCTAGTAGTACTCTTCGTATTAGTTTATCTCATTTGACAACAACAGATGAAGTAAATAAATTTTTAGCTTGTTTTAAAATGGTTTATAATAAGTTGAATTTATTAAAGAAAATGGATTAAATTATTTTCTTTTTTTTGACTTTTAGGGGGAGGGGTATGATAAGATAAAATAGAAGAATAGAAAAAGATAAAATTGCAATTTAGGATGATATGTTCTATAATTTTATATAGGATAATATTCATAATAGTAGTATGAGAGTAAGTATGACAAAATCAAAAAATAAAATCGTAATAGGAATTTTATTAACT
>CAOJCV010000012.1 GCA_948432605.1 uncultured Mycoplasmatota bacterium
TAATACATCTACTCCTTATTTTTTACATTAAAATTATACCAAAAAATTCCCACAAAAGGAATTTTTCTCAAACAAAATTAAGAATTAGCTAGTTCCATTAAATCAACTTTAAAAAGTTTATACCCATCCCCATCTTTTTTATAAAAATATTGATAAGTTGTCCCTTGTTCTAATAAAGTATTGATCTCATTTTCGTTATACTCACCAACTAAAGTATCATCAATTTTAAATAATTGATTATCAACTCTTTTTAAAACATTCACATGAATAATAACGTTTCCATCTTCATCATACGTATAACCTATCATTTTTGAATAATGATCATCATTTTGACAAGTAGATGCTTGAGCTAAATTATCAATTTGAATTTCATCTCCTATTTCAAGATTCCAAACTAAAGCTCCAGAACAATTTTGAATTAAAGTTTTATACATATCTTCTGCCTCAGATGGATCTACTTCTTGAATTTCCTTATTATCAGTTATAGGATCATTTTTTTCAGAATCTTTAGAAGTAAAAATCCAAAACAAAATTCCACCAAAAATTATTAAAACCACTATTATAATAACTAATAGATACAACTTTTTATTATCTGCTTTAATCATAATATCTCGCCTCTATTTTAAGTATACCAAAAAGTTAAAAAAAGAAAAAGTACTTTTCTAAAAGATTTTTCAATTATGAAATAATTTTCTGAAATAAAAAAGAAATCTTTTTTAAGACTTCTAATAATTTTCAGCTTTAATTTCCATAAAACTTTGTGGATGATTACATACTGGACAAACTGCTGGAGCTTCCATTCCAATTGAAATATGACCACAATTGCGACAAATCCAAACAGTTTCTTCTCCTTTTTTAAAAACCATATTATCTTCAATATTACCAACTAGTTTTAAATAACGTTCTTCATGAGCTTTTTCAATCTTTCCAACACTCTCAAAAAGAAATGCAATATCATCAAACCCTTCTTCACGAGCAGTTTTTGCAAAACTTTGATACATATCTGTCCATTCATAGTTTTCTCCACTAGCAGCATCGTTTAAATTTGTAATCGTATCAGGAACATCACCATCATGTAACAATTTAAACCATAGTTTAGCATGTTCTTTTTCATTATTTGCAGTTTCTTCAAAAATAGCTGCAATTTGTTGATAACCTTCCTTTTTAGCTTTTGAAGCATAATAAGTATATTTATTTCTAGCTTGGCTTTCTCCAGCGAAAGCAGCCATTAAATTACTTTCAGTTTTACTTCCCTTTAATGTCATTAAAATACCTCCTTAACAAGGATAATTATACACAAAAAAAAAGAAAAAGTAAACGACAATTCCTAATTATAATTGAGATTTTAAAATATTGGTAAGCTCAATAATTAATTTAGGATCTTCAACTTTTTCTACATAAATTAAATCATTCTCTTTAATTTCTTTGAATATAGCAACCCTAGACTGAATAATTTCTTTGTTTTCATCAATGCCCATTACAAGAAAATAATGATTCATTTCGAAACTTGTTTCATTAAGTACCATATAACGTTCTTTATTAGAAAGAGTAATAATTGTATTTACACTAATATTCATTATTTTCCTCCTTCTAGTAAATCATTAAAACTTATATAATCTGTATCTTGAAAATCATTCACCATATAATCATCTTCATGGATAGAATCATTTGAAGACTCCTCTTCAATAGGTTCTACTGCAATTACTTGAAAACGCTCACGTCCAACATCTTTAGAAACTCTTGGAGAGAAAATCTTTTCTTTTTCTTCTTGAGGCTCAATCATAAAATCCAAATCATGAATTTCAGATATAGGTTCTACATAAGTTGACTCTGGAATACTTGGTTCTAAAATATCTTCCATTTTTTCTACTTCTTCATCTTCTTCATCTAAATAATCAAAAGAAGGAACATCATAATTGCTTTCACTTTCAAGAATACGATAATCTGCTACAGAAGAAATTTCAGATTCTGTAGATTCTATTTCTTCCTCAGAACCCATAGTACCTAAAGAAAGCTCAATTTCATCCAATATTTGCTTAGGAGTTTTTGAATAACTCTTACGTTGAATTATTGCTTCGACATCATCAGATAATTTCTTTAATTCACTTTTATCCTTTTCAATTGCTAAAATATCTTGTGGAAGATTATGAAGCATTCTTTTTTTATCAAGCTCTTGAATTTCGTTTTCAATATCATTTAATTCTTGAACAAGAGACATATAATCAGTTTCTTCTAATATTTTAGAATTTGTAACAACACTTTCAAGTTCTTTTTCATAAGAAGAAATAATACTATTAACTTGTTCTAATTCTTCACACTTACGATGAAAAGCAGCACTTAAACTAGCCTTCTTTTTAGGAGTTTTATATTCATTATTTTCTTCCATAACTTTTTTATATTGCTCAATATCAGCTTTAAGTTCATCACGAACCTTTTTAGTATCTGAAATAGAGTCCATAAGAAGTTTTACTAATCTAGTATCCATATCTTTAATTTTTTTCTCTAAAGATTCCTTATCTTTTAGCAACTCTTCTTGTCTCAATTTTAAAAATTGAATTCTTTTATCTAAAACGTCATGATCTGTACCATCATATTTTCTATTTTCTAAAACATTAGCAAATTCATCTCTTTTAGAAACAGCATCTTCTAAAATGTCATCAATTTCATCCAATTGAAAATCCATATAAGGTTTAGATTCTACAATAGCAACCAAAGCTCTCACTTTACTTAAAGCACCTGTTCTATCATCACTAAGAAGTAAATCTTTTGCTTCATGTCCAATAAAAGAAGAATCATTTAGAATTTCTAATTGACGTGCTTCAAGAACTTTTAAAGATTCATTCATTTGTTTCAAATTCTCTTCATCTTGTTCTCTAGCATTTTCATTAATGTAAGACTTAGGATTGGCTAAAGTAGCAATAGTAGTTTCTAATTGAATAGAATCCTTTTCTATTTTTTCTTCTAAAGTAACTCGCGTATCTGCATAACTTTCTAATCTTTTTTGAACACTTTCAATAGCTTTCTTTTTAACATCCAACTTTGTTTTGCAAGACTCAATTTCTCTTGTTGTGACATCTATCAAATCTTCATAAAAAGAATAAACAGATTTATCCTTACTTCCGATTGTTTTCAATTTCATTTCAAGCGAATCCAAAAACTTTTGAGATGTAGCAATTTCATCTTCTAATTCTAAAATTTGTTGATGAAAATCTTCTTCTTCTAAAGAAATACTTTGAATTTTCTTTTCAATTTCTTTTAGAGTAACATGATAATTAGAAAGTTTATTTTCTAAACTAATTTTTATATTTTCATCAATAATACGATCACTAGCTCTCATATATTTCGTATCAACCATAGATTTAGTTAAATCATGAATTGCATCTTTTAATTTAGCAATATCTAATTCTACTATACGAAGTTCTTCACGAAGAGAATCATAAACAGAATTCGTATCTGACATTTCAACCAATAAATCAATTTTTTGAATAATATCTTTTTGCATAAAAGATCAACCTCACTTTTATTCTTTTTATACTTTTCTATCAATATCATAACAAAAAAAAGACATCTTGTAAATGAAAAAATAGGAAATCAATTCCTACTTTAAATGATAAATAGTTCCTTCTCTAGTATCTTTTAAAACAATCCCTTTTTCTAAAAGTTCTTCTCTTATCGAATCAGCAAGAGAAAAGTCTTTATTTTGCTTAGCAATATTTCGTTCTTGAATTTTTTGTCTAATAAAAGCATCCAATTCTAAATCAATTTCATCTTTTTTGCGTAAATCTAAAGATAGAACAGTATCCCAAGCCTCAACCAGTGCACATTTAGTAGCGTCATTCACATTACTTTTTAATAATTCATGTAATAATGTAATTGCATTGGCTGTATTCAAGTCATCTTCTAAAAAAGAACGAAACTTGTTGTCATATTCTGAAAAGGAAGAATCATCAACCTCACCTATTTCTTGCAAATCCAAAGTTTTTTGTTTTAATTTCTTATAACTAGAAGAAGCATTATCCAAAATGTCATAACTAAATACAAGTTGCTTACGGTAATGACTAGTTAAACACATAAAACGATATGCCAGTGGATCATAACCATTTTCTTTTAACAACGAAACAGTTAAAGTAGCACCTTTACTTTTACTCATTTTTCCAGATTCATCCATCAAATGTTCATTATGAAACCAATAATTACACCATTTATGACCTAAATATGCTTCACTTTGAGCAATTTCATTTGTATGATGTGGAAAAATATTATCTACACCACCACCATGTATATCCAAATATTCTCCACAATAACGAAGACTAATACCAGAACATTCAATATGCCAGCCAGGATATCCTACTCCCCAAGGACTTTCCCATTTTAAATCTTGAGAATCAAATTTTGATTTAGTAAACCATAAAACAAAATCTGCTTGATTTTTTTTATTCGAATCAAAATCGACGCCCTCTCGTGCTCCTACAACCATATCATCTTCTTTATGATTTGTAAGTTGATAGTAATCTTTTAACATCGAAGTATCAAAATAAACATTTCCTCCAGCCATATATGCATATCCAGTATCTAATAACTGAGAAATAATTTTAAAATATTCTTCAATATGATCTGTAGCAGGAGCGACAACATCCGGAATTCGATTATTTAAAAGAGCAAAGTCTCTAAAAAATTGTTCAGTATAAAATTTAGCAACATCCATAACAGAAGAATTTCGAGCTTTAGCAGATTTTACCATTTTATCTTCTCCAGAGTCTGAATCACTTGTTAAATGCCCAACATCAGTAATATTCATTACTCTAAGAACATCATATCCTAAGTATCTTAATGTTTTATCCAAAACATCATGTCCAATGTAGTTGCGCATATTTCCAATATGTTGATCATGATAAACTGTTGGCCCACAAGTATAAAATTTAACTTTATGAGGCTCAACAGGAATAAATTCCTCAATAGAATGTGTAAGTGTATTATATATTTTCATAAAGTTTCCTTCCCATCAAATAAATTATAACATAAATATATGCATTACAACAAAATATAATAAAAAAAATAGTTCTTCTCTAACGAAGAACTATAAAATCTTTCCTACTTTGACTAAGAAAGAAAAATAATTTTATAACAAACACTTTCCTTTGTGCACAAAAATGGTTTATTACAAAGAATATCCTACCATTGAAAAAAGAAAAACTCAAGAAATTTTTATAAATTTTCTAAAAAATCAATAGATCTATTCTTTGTTAAAACAGCATCGGTACAATTAATAATCCCACATAAAACAAAGTAAGCTCCAGATAAACTTGTTAAAATCAAATTACTAAAAGGATTAATAAAAATTAAAACACTCATAAATATTTCTAAAAAAGAACTTACAATTAAAATAAGCCAACTTTTCTCTTTCAATTTTTTTATTCGAAAAGCAAATTCTATTTTAATAATTGCCATATACAAAATCCATAATCCTATAAAAATAGTTACCACTTGCGTGAATGTAAACGGATTTAAAATAGTAAGAATTCCTAAAAGAACTCCAATAACACCATAAACTAGATGATATCGAAACAAAGGAATATCTTTTCTCTTATGATACGCATAAAAGTTAACAGCTCCAAAAGCAATAATATTTAACCCAAATAAAACACCTAAAACTTCTACACTAATTGTAGGCCACAATAAGAAAACAACTCCAATAGCAATTAAAATAAAAGATACAAAAATTTGATACCACATAATCTTAGTAAACAATCGATCAATATCAGTTAATAAACGTTTTGTTCTTTTATGAAAAAATTTACTAAAAAAACTATCAAAATTTTCTACTTTTAAAGATTTGTTTCTTTTTTTATTGTCCTCATTATACACAAAAATCACTCCTTCAATATGGAAATTATAACACAATTTTTTCAAAATTTGCATTTTTTTCAATTTGTGCTATAATATAAAACATTCAAAAAAGGGGGGGATGTTTATGAATATTCGTGAACTATCTTTAGAAGAATTTAAAGAATTTGTAGAAAACAGTCCTTTATCAACACATTATCAAACACAAAGTTATGCATTACTAATGGGAGAAAACGGCTATGACTATGAGTTTATAGGCTTAGAAAATGAATATGGTCAAATAAAAGCAGCATCATTAATTCTTTTAAAAACCATAAAATTTCGTAAAAAATATGCTTATGCACCAAAAGGATTTATACTAGATTATTTTAATCAAGAATTATTGAAAGAATGGACTCAAAAATTAATAGAATATTACAAAAAAAAGCATGTTGTATTTATAAAACTAAATCCTGAAATTGCTATTAGTGAAATTGATCCATCAAACGGGGTAAAAACATATAATTGGAATTATGACATATTAGATATATTGAATAACGCGAATTATATAAAATTAAAAGATAATTTATATTTTGAATCACAGCTGCCAAGATTCAGTGCAATAGTTTCATTAAAAAACTATAGTTTAAAAAATATAGATAAAAATACAAGAAACAAAATTAATCGTTCCAAAAATAAAGGATTGCATATCGAAATCTCAGAAAAATCAGGTATAGATATTCTTTACAATTTTATTAAAAGAAAAAGAAACATAAATCAATTTTATTACAAAGATTATTACAATGTATTTCACAAAGAAAACAAAATAGATTTATTTCTTGTAAGCATCAATAAAGAAGAATTTTTAACGAATGCAAGAAGTTTATATGAGAAGGAGTTAGAGAAAAATAACTATTATAATTCACTATTAGAAAATGAAAACACAACTAAAACAATTAATAAAAAGATGGATTCTGATCGAAAGCTTCTTGATTATTTAAAAGATGTAGAATTAGCTACAGAGTTAAATAAAAAGAAAGACAAAATTTATATTGCTGGGGCATTAGTAATAAAACATCAAAATAGAATTCAAATTTTAATAAGTGGGTATGATAAAAAGTTTAAGTCTTTCTATAGCAACTATTATTTACATCATGAAATTTTAGAGCATTACAAAAAAGAGTTTGATTATGCAGATTTAAACGGTATAACTGGTGATTTTACAAAGAAAAATCCATATGGAGGATTAAATGAATTTAAATTAGGATTTAATCCAAGAATATATGAATACATAGGAGAATATGATCTACCTATTATGAAAACAAAATATAGAAAAATGCGAACAAAAGGAGAATTAGCAAAACTATTTAATAAAACAGATATTAAAACAGAAAAGCAATCAATCTAAAAAAATCTTTTTTAATTGGAAGCAATAGCTTCTTTTTTCTTGCAAATTAAACAAATAAATATCATAAATTTTTTGGCTTAAATCTTGTACAAGATGAAAATAATCCGAATTTCCTGCCAAAGTAAAAATAGAAATCATATAAGGAACCTCGTCAAAATAAATCCCAATATCATGATAATAATCATCATAAAGTCCGTATTTATGCAAAAATGGAATATCTAAAAAATTTAAGGAATTATAATAATCATTAGACAAAGCATTTTTTAATATATTACTTTCAATAGTATTTTTAGATAAAATGCGATACGTTTCTTGTAAAATTTTCATTCCATCATTTGCAGTCAAATTTCCAAAATGTTCAATATCATTTATAGACAAAGTAACACCTAATTGTTGAGCATAACTTTTTAAATGATCAACTCCAATATATTCAAAAATCATCTCATGTGCACTATTATCACTTAAAGATAAACTATAATAAATTAAGTCACTTAAGCTAATTTCCTCTCCTACAGATTTATTTTCCATAAATAAACTATGAGGCATAATATGTTTAGAACAAAAAGAAAGCTTCTCAGATAAAGAAATATTTCCATTCAAAGATTCTTGAAGTAAAAAATTTGCTTCTAGTAGTTTTATTAAACTAGCTCCATAATAAAGTTTATTTTCTTGCAAATCATAAGAATAATTATTATAAGGTTCATAAAAAGAAAAAGAAAGAAAAGAATTAGAATACTCTTGAATTAAATCATTAATTTTTTTATCAAGTAAATCTGATTTATAAGAATCTTCCATACATGTATCATATACTTGTTGAGAAAAAGAAGAAGTAGAAAAAAATTTTACTTTTTGAAAATTACAAAAAGAAAATGCCAAAAAGAAAAATAAAACCAAAAAGAACAAAACTTTCAAAAAAATCACCAATAAAATATATGCTAAAAAAACAATTATTTTTATAATAAAAATTGAACTAAAGCTTAAATCTTTTAATAACCAAAAAAAGAACTGAATTATCTCAGTCCTTTAAATCTACAATTATTCAATAATGTCAGAAACAACTCCGGCACCAACAGTACGTCCACCTTCACGGATAGAGAATTTAGTACCTTTCTCTAATGCTACTGGAGCAATTAGATCAACAGTCATATCGATATTATCACCTGGCATAACCATTTCTACACCTTGAGGTAACTCAATAACACCAGTTACATCTGTAGTACGGAAATAGAATTGAGGTCTGTAGTTTGAGAAGAATGGAGTATGACGTCCTCCTTCGTCTTTTGTTAATACGTATACACTTGCAGTAAATTTGTGATGTGGTGTAACACTTGCAGGTTTTGCAAGAACTTGTCCACGTTCAACATCTTCACGAGAGATACCACGTAATAGAACACCAGCGTTGTCACCAGCTTGAGCAAAGTCAAGTGATTTACGGAACATTTCGATTCCTGTAACAACAGTTTTCTTAGTATCTTTAAGTCCTACGATTTCAACTTCATCATTTAGATTTAATTGTCCACGTTCAACACGTCCAGTAACAACAGTACCACGTCCAGAGATTGTAAATACATCTTCAATACTCATTAAGAATGGTTTATCTGTATCACGAACTGGTGATGGAATATATTCATCAACAGCAGCCATTAAATCACGAATAGATTGTTCAGCTTCAGCATCTCCTTCAAGAGCTTTAAGAGCAGATCCTTTAATGATTGGACATTCTGTATCGAATCCATATTCTCCTAATAATTCTCTGATTTCCATTTCTACTAATTCAAGTAATTCAGGATCATCAACCATATCACATTTATTCATGTAAACAAGAATTTTAGGAACTCCAACTTGACGAGATAATAAAATATGTTCTCTAGTTTGAGGCATAGGTCCATCTGCAGCAGAAACTACAAGGATAGCACCATCCATTTGAGCAGCACCAGTAATCATGTTTTTAACATAGTCAGCATGGCCTGGGCAGTCTACGTGAGCATAATGACGTTTTTCAGTAGAATACTCAACGTGTGCAGTATTAATTGTAATACCTCTTTCTCTTTCTTCTGGAGCTTTGTCGATATCTTCATAAGCAACAAATGTTCCAAATAATTTGGTAATAGCAGCTGTAGTAGTTGTTTTACCATGGTCTACGTGTCCGATAGTACCAATATTAACGTGTTCTTTTGAACGATCAAATTTTTCTTTTGCCATTTGATTTTTTCTCCTTTCAATTTACTATTATATTTTATCTAATGCTTGAAATAAATTCAAGTATTATTTTTAGTTCACGCTGTTTTTCTTGATGATTTCTTCTGATATAGATTTTGGAACCTCTTCATAATGATCCAATTCCATTACAAAGTTTCCACGTCCTTGTGTATTAGAACGTAATGTGGTAGCATATCCAAACATTTCAGCAAGTGGTACCATAGCTGTAATTTGAAGTGCATTACCACGTGATTCTTGTCCAAGTGGACGACCACGACGGCTTGTTAAGTCTCCCATAACATTTCCCATATATTCATCTGGAACAGTTACAGCAACTTTCATTACTGGTTCTAAAAGTACTGGTTGACATTTATTTTTAGCTTCTTTTAAAGCCATTGAAGCAGCAATTTTAAATGCCATTTCTGAAGAGTCAACATCATGATATGATCCATCAAATAATGTTGCTTTTACATCAACCATTGGATATCCTGCAAGAATTCCACCAGCCATGGCTTCTTGAAGACCTTTATCAGTTACTGGAATATATTCACGAGGAACTACACCTCCAACAATAGCATCTACGAATTCATAGCCTTTTTCTGGATTTGGTTCAAATTTAACCCAAACATGTCCATATTGACCACGTCCACCAGATTGTTTAATATACTTACCTTCACATTCAGCTGTCGCTTTAATAGTTTCACGATAAGCAACTTGAGGACGTCCAATATTAGCTTCTACATTAAATTCATCCTTCATTCTTCTTACTAGAACATCTAAGTGAAGTTCACCCATTCCACTAATAACAGTTTGTCCAGTTTCAGGATCTGTTTTATATTTAAATGTTGGATCTTCTTCAGCAAGTTTTTGAAGTGCAGTACCAAGTTTTTCTTGATCTGCTTTAGACTTTGGTTCAATAGCTTCATCAATAACTGGTAATGGGAATTCCATACCTTTCATGATTACAGAACTTTTCTCATCACATAATGTATCAGCAGTAGTTGTGTTTTTAAGACCTACAGCAGCAGCAATTTCACCACAGTAAACTTCAGTAATTTCTGTACGATTATTTGCATGCATTTGTAAAATTCTTCCGATTCTTTCTTTTTCTCCTTTTGTACTATTTAAAATATATGAACCACTTGAAAGTTTACCAGAATAAACACGGAAGAAAGCTAAACGTCCAACAAATGGATCTGTCATAATTTTAAATGCTAAGGCAGTAAATGGTTCAGAATCACTTGGATGACGAAGTACATCCTCTCCTGTTTTAACATCAGTACATTCAATAGCTGCAATATCTGTTGGTGCTGGCATGTAATCAACAATAGCATCCAATAATAATTTAACACCTATGTTACCTAATGCTGTACCACATAATACTGGGAAAAATTTAACTTCAAGAGTAGCCTTACGAATAGCAGACTTAATTTCTTCAATAGTAAGTTCTTCACCACTCAAATATTTTTCCATTAAGGCATCATCAAATTCTACAACAGCTTCAATTAATTCATTACGTTTTGCTAAAGCAATGTCTTTCATATCTGCTGGTATTTCGATTTCAGTTGGATTTTCTTCTTCTTTTCCATCATATTGATAAGCTTTCATAGTAACTAAATCAATAATAGATTTAAATTCACTTTCAGCTCCAATAGGCCATTGAATAGGTTTTGCATTTGCACCTAATCTATCTTTAATTGTTCCTAAACTGTATTCAAAATCAGCTCCCATTTTGTCCATTTTATTTGCAAAAATCATTCTTGGAACACTGAATTCATCAGCTTGACGCCATACAGTTTCAGATTGAGGTTCTACACCTGCTTGAGCATCAATTAAACAAACAGCACCATCAAGTACTCTTAAACTACGAGAAACTTCAACAGTAAAGTCTACGTGGCCTGGAGTATCAATGATATTAAAACGATAATCTCTCCAATGTGCAGTAGTGGCAGCACTAGTAATTGTGATTCCTCTTTCTTTTTCTTGTTCCATCCAGTCCATTTGAGAAGCTCCATCATGAGTTTCTCCAATTTTATGAATTTTACCTGTATGATATAAAATTCTTTCAGTAGTAGTTGTTTTACCAGCATCAATATGTGCCATGATACCAATATTTCTTACTTTATCAATACTAACATCTCTTGCCATAATAGCCTCCTACCATCTATAATGAGCAAATGCTTTATTTGCTTCAGCCATCTTGTGCATATCTTCACGTTTTTTAACAGCTCCACCTGTTCCATTAGCTGCATCAATAATTTCATTTGCTAAATTAATAGCCATACCTTTACCATTTCTTGATTTAGCATAATTTACAAGCCATCTTAAAGCTAAAGTTTGTTGTCTTTCTGCACTAACTTCAATTGGAACTTGGTAGTTACTTCCACCAACACGACGAGATTTAACCTCTAATGCTGGCTTAATGTTTTCTAAAGCTTCCTCATATACTTCGATTGCAGGACGACCTGTTTTCTCAGCAATAATATCGAATGCTTCATAAAGAATTTTTTGAGCTGTACCTTTTTTACCATCTTGCATTATTTGATTTATAAGCTTTGTAACAACTTTAGACTTATAAATAGAATCTGGTAATACATCTCTTTTTTCTGCTCTTCTTTTACGCATGATTATTTCCTCCTTCTATTATTTTTTTGGTTTTTTAGTACCGTATTTACTACGTCCTTGTTTACGATTTTGAACACCTTGAGTATCAAGAGTTCCACGAATTACATGATAACGTACACCGATTAAGTCTTTTACACGTCCACCACGAATTAAAACAACACTATGTTCTTGTAAGTTATGTCCTTCTCCTGGAATATAAGTATCAACTTCTCTTCCGTTTGAAAGTCTTACACGAGCATATTTACGTAATGCTGAGTTTGGTTTCTTAGGTGTTTTAGTTCCTACACGAGTACAAACACCACGTTTTTGAGGACTTGTAGCATTAGTTTGTTTTCTTTCTAATGTATTAAAGCCAACATTTAAAACTGGACTTTTACTCTTTCTAGTTTTTTTACGTCTTCCTTTTTTAACAAGTTGATTAATAGTAGCCATAATATCTCCTTCCCATATACACACACCCTGGTGTATCAAACATTTCTTTAAATAAGGTTTTATCGAAATAAAACCACATCTAAAAATCAAAATTATAATACCATTTTATAAAATGATCGTCAAGCATTTTTGAAAAAAACAGAAAAAAAGAGTAAATAAAAATAAATAGAAGAAAATCTATAAAATTCAGAAAAAATGAAATTTATAGATTTTTTTATTCGGAAAAAAGAAGGTTTACACCACGCAAAAAAGAAATCGAAAAAAAGTAATGATTTAATAACTGTCTAATAGTATGAGCAAATTGGATAAAGAAATAATGGCATTTCATAGCATTATCATTCTACTAGTAATATAGCTTTGATTTCTAGTATCTGTTAATTCTTCAAATTTTTGTAATAATTTTGGCAGATACTTTTGAATGATGGAATTCTTTCACTAGATTTTTATTTTTTCTAAGTTCTCTACACATTTTTCTATTCATTTACTACAACCTCTTTTATTCTTTAATAACAGAGTATCATATTTTATTATAAATTGTTCATGTATATCCATTTATTTTTATTGCGAAGAAATTTTACTCTTTTTCTCTGTAAAAATAAATTTGTAAAAAAACAAAAAAATCTTATTGAAATAAAATCATGATAGCTTGCTTTTATCATAACCACGTGTCTTATATTTTACACAATCAATATAAGTCTTAAAAGAATCTACTGAATCTTTATTTGTAGCTATAATATATCCATTACAAACATTTTCATTAATTTCTACACTTTCAATAAAATTTTCTTCCAATAAATCTTGAATAGAAATAAGAAAGGTTTCATTTTCTAAATAAATTCCCTTTTTTTCCATATAATCTTTAGCTATATCTGAAACATTTTGTTCAAATTCTTGATATATTTTAGACTGTTTTTTATAAATAAAACCAAAAATTGTTAAAACTACTACGATTCCAAAAAGAACTAATCCCCATAAAATACTAATCATTCTCATTTTTTTTAAATCAATACTGTTCATTTAATAGCCTTCTGTCTGATAATTACTACACTTGATATAAGGACTAAAAATTCCTTGATTTAAAATTACATAACCTTCACAAACATCCTGTCCATTTGTTAAATCTATGTTAGTAAGAAAGTTCTCAGAAAGGAGAATTTCAGAAGTAATTAAATCCCCAACCTCACTTTTATGAAGATTATAATATTTTTGACTAGCATTTTTTAAATTCATTTCAATTTTAGAATAAGAAGTCACTTCTGGTAATTTTTCTGGAAAAAGTCCACTATATAAATTATTAATAAGCATCGCGACTAAAAAGACAGAAAAAAGAAGAATAGAAGAAAAAAATAACATTTCTTTTAGACTCCAGCCACGGTTACCTAAATTCATACTTATTCTCCAATTTCCTTTTCTATATCACTTTTTATAAACACCGCTCCAAATCCATAAGTAGCTTGACCTTTTACATTATCTACATACTCATAATATTTATATCCCAGACTTATACAACGATAAAATGTTCCATTTTCCGTATTTTTATTAACCTCATTAAAACAAACCATAGGTTTTCCACCATTTTTAGCTCTAAAATAATCAGTTACAAATAAACCCATCCACGCAACTACAATAACAATAACAAGAATTTTTAATATAAAGAAAATCTTTTTTTTCATTTAAATACCTCTCTTCTTGTTTAATTATAACGAATAATTGTTAAATTAACAAGCTTTAACTTTCTTTAAAAAACTTATTTTTGTTTTAAAACAAGCTTATAATCTTTATTTAATTGTGCTTCTACTCTTTTTATGTCCTCATAACTTATTTTTTCAAAAGGCATAATATCAAAATATTGTGTTACATCTTTTTCAAGCGTCATATTAAAAGTATTCCATTCAATCATATCATAGCACAAAATGTCATCATGTGAATCTAGACAAGAGAATTCGATAAACTGATACCCTGTATCCTCTTTGAGTTCACATTTTAATGAAATACTAGGATTTGTAATACTAACTAAATACACAAAATCATGAAAACTTTTTTCATTATGACTAAATTCTTTTGTAAAAAATTCATCTACAAACATAAAATAGCCATTTAAGTTTACTAATGATAATTCATAAATATGAAACTGATTCTTAACAGGAGATGACTGAATCTCATAATCCTTTGAATTAAGAATACTTTCTATTTCTACTAAATCACCATAACTATAAATTTCCTTATCTTCATACCCAAGTGGAAATGGGATATTATCACTATTTGTTACTGTAATTTTATTTACTTCAGATGGCAAAAAATATTGTCTATCAATGTTAAATTCATAACAATTAACTTTTTCATGATTTTCATAAATATAAGATTCTAGATTATATTCCTCTTCAACATGTGTTATAGAACGATATACTCTACAACATTTCTCATATTCCTCAAAAGAATTGCAATCAAATCTATCAAATTCTACAAAACGATAAAATACCCGACCATTACTTTGAATAGAAAACAAAGTCAAATCATTTTTTAAATACTCATTTTCACTAGGAATACCATATTTTTGTTTTATATCTTGTAATTCCTGTTTTAATTTTTCTTTATAATCTTGTTCATTTTCTAATTCTAAGGATAAAGATTCATTTAACGATAATAAAGATTCTTTTTCTTGTTCTAGTTTTACTTTTTCTCTATCAAGATGAGCATTAACATTACTTGAACATCCTTGAACTGCTAAAAGAATACTTGTTCCAGTAATAGCCGCTACTTTTTTTTAATTTTTTATCATGTTTTTCCTCTTTTCTAGTCAAATACTATAACATAAAAGGAATCATTTCACAATCGAGTAGAGAAAACTTTTCATTAAAATAATGAATTCTTTTCCCTCTCACACCACCAAACATACCGTTCGGTACTTGGCGGTTTAATTTGTAATAATATGAACCTTTAAATAATGGTCTAGTGCATTTACTAGCCCTCTTTTATTTAACCTTTCCTTAGATATTGCTTCTTTTAATACCCAAGTATTTCCTATAAAATATAGACCTCTTCTACAATTCGCTGTCATAAAAGCATTATAATGGTTTACTCCCAGTTTTCTTAGTGTTGTATACCTTTTTTTGATTTTCTTCCATTGTTTCCAAATTATCACTCTTAGTTTTCTTTTAATTCTCATATCTATATTTTCAAGGTGCACTTTCATATCTGCTATTCTAAAGTAATTTACCCAACCATATATTAAATACTTTAATTCCTTTAGTCTCCGGTTTAAAGATATTCTCTCTTTCTATTATCGTACATAGATTAACGTCTTGTATAGGATTTATTCATTCTTACGATATCTTATTATCTATTTATTTATTCTGACTTTAATCTATTCCAGTATTAGTAGTTAGAACTACAAATTATTCAGTCCTTCCTAGTTTTCTAGTACTACGACCTCTGCTGACTTCTCATAGTTAACCTTTTTCGAACATAGATTTTCTTGTACTCCTCGTCGTTTCCTTTTCTATGTCTATGAGACCTCCCACGGTAAGACATATATTTTTCCTCGATTAGCCACTTATTTTACTGCATAAAGTTACGGTATCCATTTGGACTTTAGTTTGTTTAGCAACCTTATCCGTTTATACAGCCTTATAATAAGTTTCTGTTCGTTAGCCTTCGTTTTTGTTTCACACTTCCTTTAGCCCCAAACCTCACGACTGATGCTTTGTGCTTCCCTAACACTTCATCGATACCTATGCGTGTATTGGACTTTCACCAACTAGATATATGCCATGCACGGCACACAAAAAAAATTGGTTTATCACCAATCTTTTTTTATTAAGCAAGTTCGATTTCAGCGCCAGCTTCTTCAAGTTGTGCTTTAATTTGATTAGCTTCATCAGATGGAACGTTTTCTTTAACATTTCCTCCGTTGTCAGCTAAAGCTTTTGCTTCAACAAGTCCTAAACCTGTAATTTCTTTTAATAATTTAATTACAGCAATCTTGTTTCCTCCAGCATTTTTTAATACTACAGTTTTATTTGTGTCACCAGCTTCTTCTTGAGCAGCAGGTGCAGCAGCTACGGCAACAGCACTTGGATCAACTCCAAATTCTTCTTTCATAGCGTCAACTAATTCTTTTACTTCAAGAATAGTCATTTCTTTTAATGAAGCGATAAAATCTTCAGTTTTAATTTTAGCCATATTTAATCTTCCTTTCTAATTTTCTTCTTTACCTTCTGCATACAAATTTAATGCAATTGATAAATTTCTAACATGTTCCATCATACCAGCAGCAAGCATTGTAAGTAATCCTTCTCTAGATGGTATGGTAGCATATTCATTAATTGTTGCTAAATCAGCAACAGAACCACTGATGATTCCAATTCTAATTTCTAATTTTTCATGATTTTTTGCGAAATCAGCTAATACTTTAATTGGTTCCAATAAATTTTTCCCAAATAAAATTGCATTAGGCCCTTCTAAAAAACCTTCGAAACTCAAATTTAGTTCATCAAGTGCTCTTTTAAGTAATGTGTTTTTGTAAACTTTAACTGTAGCTTCTGTTTCTCTTAGCTTTTTTCGGAGTTCACTTAATTCAGAAACAGTTAATCCTTGATATTGAAATAGAATAACAGATTCAGAACCTTTAATACCATCAACAATATTACTAACTACTTCTTTTTTAAGTTCAAGAACTTTTTTGCTAGCCATAATTATCCTCCTTTGCTTAATTTTCAAAAAAGCTCATCAGACAGGACGAGCTTAAAAATTTAAAGTATTTAAGTGTCCCTCGGCAAGATGATTAAGACAAAGTCCCTTGCTGTCTTAGGTAAATCGCTTTTTCGAGTTATATTATACCCTTAAATATATTAATTGTCAAAAGAATTTTGATCAACTTTAATACCAGGTCCCATAGTACTAGAAACACTAATAGATGTAACGAATTTTCCTTTAACAGTTGCTGGCTTCATTTTTGAAATAGAAGAAACAACATATTGAAGGTTTTCAAGTAACGCTTTTTCATCAAAAGATACTTTTCCTAAAATTCCATGAATATTTCCATAAGAATCTGTTCTAAATTCAATCATACCTTTATTAATGTCTTCAATTGCTTTTGCAGGATTTGGTGTAACAGTATTTGTCTTAGGATTTGGCATTAAACCTTTAGGTCCTAAAATTTTACCAATTTTACCAAGTTCTGGCATCATATCTGGAGTAGCAACGATAACATCAAAATCAAACCAATTTTCTTTTTGGATTTTTTCAATCATCTCTTTTTCTCCAACATAATCAGCACCTGCAGCTTTAGCAGCATCTGCAGCAGCACCTTTAGCAATTACTAAAATACGTTTTGTCTTTCCAGTACCATTCGGTAATACAAAAGAACCACGTAATTGTTGATCAGCTTTTTTTGGATCAACATTTAATTTTATTGCAAAATCAACAGATCCATCAAATTTAGTAATTGAAGTTTCTTTTACTAAATGAATAGCTTCACTAGCGCTGTAAGATTTAGTTTTATCAATATTCTTAGCAGCTTCCACATATTTACGACCAAATTTTTTCATCTTTTTTCCCTCCTAACTGTGGTTTATTAGCGGACTTTTTAATTATTTTATTATTCTTCAGAATCTTTTTCTTTACCAATTACTTCAACTTCTACAGAAACATCTTCTTTAGCTGCTGCTTCCATTTCAGCCAATTGTTCTTCACGCTTTTCTCTTTCTTGTTCCTCTTTTTGGGCTTCTTTAGCTTGTTCAGCAAGCTCTGCATCATTCATTCCTTTTACAGCGATTCCCATATTACGAGCAGTACCTTCAATAATAAGCATTGCTTCTTCTACAGTATATGCATTTAAATCTGGTAATTTAGTTTCTGCAATAGAACGAAGTTCCTCTTTAGTAATAGTTGCAACAATTTCGTTTGCACCTTTCTTACTACCTTTCCCAATTTTAGCAATTTTCTTAAGTAAAAAAGCAGCTGGTGGAGTTTTTAATACAAAATCAAATGAACGATCATCATAGATAGAAATTTCACATGGAATAACGTCTCCCATTTTATCTTTTGTTGCTTCATTAAATTTTGAACAAAAATCTTGAATATTAATTCCAGCAGGACCTAAAACTGTACCAACTGGTGGTGCAGGATTTGCTTTTCCAGCAGGAATTTGTAAACCTATTTTTCTTACGACTTCTTTTGCCACGAAAACTCACTCCTTTCTTTTGGATTTTAATGATTTTACGTGGAAGTGGTATTGGGCAAGTCCGCATGACTCCCTCCCACTTCATACATCGAAAAAGAAAACATCTCGATGCAATTAAGATATTAGCATAAATAAAAGGAAAAAACAAGGGAAAAAATTTATTACTTTTTAGCCTTTAAGAATAAAAATAGAAATAATTATAATTTTTTATCGTAATTCAGAAAATTTCGATCCGTCTCAAAACGTATCTATTACGATATATTTTATAACTACAATTTAGAATAATAGTAAATAAGGTGAAAAAAATGTATGAAAATAATCATTATACTCAAAAAGAATTTTATTTAACTTTAAAAAAGAATTTAAGAAGAATTCATGAAAATAGTAATTATTCACGAGCTGAAGTAGCAGAAAAAATAGGAATTTCTTTTCAAGCTTATGCAGATATGCTTACATTATCTTTAGTAGAAAGATATCCATCACTAGAAACATTACGAAAATTTTGCAACTTTTTTGAAGTTGATATAATAGAATTCTTTAAAACAGAAGCAAATACAAAAAAAAGCATCCCAACTTGAGATGTTTTTCTAACCAATTTTATTAACTTGAAAAGGTTCAACTTCAACAGAAGTTTCTTGACCAAATAAATCAATCATAACAATAATACAATTATTTTCTAAATCTACAGAGCTAATTGTACCTTCCATACCTTTAAATGGTCCATCAACAATAGAAACTCTATTATCTACTTCTAATTCGGACTCAAGATCCATTCTACTCATACCCATATTAACTAAAATTCTGTCAATTTCTTGAGGCTCTAAAGGAGTGGGTTTAGCTCCTTTTCCACTTGAACCAATAAACCCTGTTACTCCTGGAGTATTACGCACAATATACCAAGCTTCATCACTCATAATCATTTCTACCAAAACATAACCAGGAAACATTTTTTTCTTTTTTTCTTTTTTTATACCATCTTTAATTTCAATTTCTGTAGTCTCAGGTACAATTACACGAAAAATGTAATTTTGCATTTCCATAGATTCTGTTCTCATTAAAAGTTTTTCTTTTACTGCTTCTTCATGTCCAGAATAAGTATTAACAACATACCAAAGCTTTTCCATTAAATTGCCCCCTTAATCCAAGATAATAATGCCGAAAGTCCTAAAAAGAATAAAGCTAAAAACACAACAATTACAACAGTAGCAAAAGTATATTTAACAACCTCGCTACCTGTTGGAAAAGTAACTTTTTTCATTTCATCTCGAAGCTCTTTAATAAAACCAGGCTTCTTTACTTTCTTAATCTTTTTTTCTTTTTTTACTTTTTCTTTTTTTGCCATTTTTTCACCTCATATTTATCCAAAATAAAAACACTTTCGTGCTTATGTATATAAATTAACATAAAATCCAGTGTTTTTCAAGAATTAATTCACTTGTTTCGTAAATTCACTAACTTTCCATGCATTCTCTTCAAAAATTAGTATGAAAGAATATCGATCAAATCTCTGACAAACATCATAAATATTTTCCTCACAGTATTTAATATCAACAATAGATTCAATTATTTCATTATTAGCAGACACTAAAGATAAGCTTTCAACATTAACTCCTTCTGTAGCAATTGCGCTATTTGTAAATAAATCAACAAATAAATCACGATTACCCATATAAATACGTTCATTAATTAAAACATTTGCTTTAGGAGCAACTTCTTTTAATTGATTCCAATAATAACTATAAGTATCAAAAGACAAAATATTTTTTAAAGTATCTAGAAAAGATTCTCCTATTACAATATAATTCGAATCATCTGAAGCAGAATATCCATCAACCACTTCACTAATAGAATAATACTTTAATTCTTTAAAAAAATTCTGTAAAACCAATCTTTTTTGTTCAACCAATTCTCTTATTTCTTCCTCACTCATATCACTTATATTTTCAAAATAATCAACATTTTGATCAACTGGTGGTTTATCATCAATAAAAACATTCTCACTATCTTTATTAAAACTTAAAACAACCAATAAAACCAAAATAAATAATAAAATTGGTCCAACTACCATTAAAATTTGTTCTATTTTTTTCCTATTCATCATTTTCACTCCTTTAATAATTCTTTTAATTTCAATCGCACTCGTTGCATTGTATTATCAATTTGTTTCAAATTTTTGTCAAGTATTTTTGCAATTTCTTTATAATTTATACCTTTTAACATATATTTATAAACTTCATATTCTGAAGAAGACAAACATTTTTTTATTTTTTTATGAATACCATCTAATGTTTCTTTTTCAAAATAAGTTTTAGAAGGATCTAATTTATCATCCCCAATAATTTCTTTTAAAGGTAACCCTCCTTCATCATATTCATAATCTAAAGATAACGATTCTTGAATAATTTTATTTTTAATTGCACTTTGTTTTTCAATAACTTTTATAAGCCTGCGATCAATACACAAAGTAATAAAAGTTTTTAAGCTTGAGCCTTTATTATAATCATATTTATTAATAGCGTCTGTAAATCCAAGATTTGCTTCTTGCACTAAATCATTAAAATCTAAACCAATTTTTAAAGCTTTACTTTTATATCTTTTAACAACCCCTTTAATAGTAGGTTCATATTTTTTATAAAGGCTATCTCTAACTTCTTCATTCGTTTCACAAATCATATCTACAAGGAGTGTATCATCTTCCTCATTGTACTTCATGAAAGACCTCCCATTTTAAAAATTAAAATTGCACCAGCTACAGACGCATTTAAACTGTTTACTTCACCTTTCATTGGAATAGAAACCATTTCATCACAGTTTTTTTTCAAAAGCTCACTTATTCCTTTTCCCTCATTTCCAATTACCAAAACTTTTTTAGAAGCAAAAGAACATTGACGAATGTCACTTCCAACCATATCTGCACCATAAACAAAAAAATTATTTTTTTGAAGCTTTTTCACAGTTTCTACAAGATTTGTTACTTTCACAATTTTCATTTTATTTAAAGTACCAACACTTGTTTTCATAACAGTTGCATTGACAGAAACGCTTCGATCTTTAGGAATAATAATACCATCAACACCAGCAGCTTCAGCGGTTCGAATAATTGCTCCAAAATTATGAGGATCTTCCAAATGATCTAAAATTAAAAGAAAAGCCCCATCTAAAACTTCTTTCAAATCTGCATAATTAAAATCTTCTACATCAAGAATGATACCTTGATGATTTTCATGAGTCATACAATCCAAAATTGAATTTTCAGTTAAAACATAATGAATTTTATTTTGAATTAAATAATCAAAAACATCCTTATCCTTACGAGACTTACTCAAATAAACTTTTTTAATCTCTTTAGGATTTGTCATAAATAAAACATTTTTGCCGTAAATTTTCATCCATACCAACTCCAATTAAAACTATTATACCTTAAGAAAGAAAGACATGCAAATTGAAAAAAGAATTACATTGATATAATTCTTTTACATATTTAAAATCATTTAATAATCAAGCTTTTTGAATCTCTCATTTCTTTTGGAGCAGCTATTTCCATATATTCTAATATTGTAGGTGCAACATTAGTTAAATCACCATTTTTTTCTAAATGATATTTAGTATCAGCTAAAATAAAAGGAACTTTACTTGTAGTATGAGTAGTAACAACGCCACCTTTTTCATCTATCATTTGATCAGCATTTCCATGATCTGATAAAACAACCAACGTATAAAAATTCTCTGAAGCTTTTTCAGCAATAGCCTTCAAACACATATCCACTGTAATACAAGCTTTTATAGTAGCTTCTAAATTTCCTGTATGCCCGACCATATCAGGATTTGCATAATTTATAAGAATAAAATCATAATCTTTTTCCATACAAGCAACACATTTTTTTGTAACTTCCACTGCACTCATTTCTGGTTTTAAGTCATATGTTGCCACCTTGGGAGATGGAATTAAAAATTTTTGACATCCTTCCAAAGAACAATTGCTTTCTCCATCAAAGAAATATGTAACATGAGCATACTTTTCAGTTTCAGCAATACGTGCTTGAGTTAAACCTAAATTAGACAAATAAACACCTAATGGTTTAGAAACTTCATCTCTTTCAATAAAATTTCGACTTTTAATTTTAGTATCTATTGGTAAAAAAGAATAGACATGTGCATGAAAACTATCTTCGACAAAAAATTCTGAAAAAGATTGATTAATAAAAGCTCCTAAAATTTGCTTAGCACGGTCGGTACGATAGTTCATCCAAAGAACTACATCTTCATTTTGAATAGGTTGATAATCTTGAGTCATAATAGGAGGTAGAAACTCATCAGTAATACCTTTCTCATAACATTTTTGGATCATCATAGCAACATTATTTGCTTGTAATCCAACTTTATTGACAACCATATCAAAATACTTCTTAGTACGATCATAATTTTTATCTCGATCCATTGCATAGTACCGTCCACAAATAGAGGCAATTTTTCCAATACCAGTTTCATTCATTTTACTCTCTAATTCAGTAATGTATGTATACAAAGCTTTTGTATCTGTATCTCGTCCATCACTTATAACATGAACATAAACATCTTTTATTTCTAGTTTTTTTAAAATATCAAACAGTTTCAAAAAATGATCCATAGAAGAATGAACTTTACCATCGCTTAATAATCCCATAATATGAAGGGGTTTATGATGTAACTGTACCTCATCCACCATATCCCAGAAAGTCTCATTTTTCATAACATCACTATTTAAAAAATCACGAATCAAAGAAATACTTTGTCTAATTTTTCTACCTGCACCAATAGTAGTATGCCCAACTTCACTATTCCCAAATTGATTTTCTTCCAAGCCAACTGCTTCTCCACTAGCTTGAAGTAAAGAATGAGGATATTTATTCCATAATTCTAAAAAATTAGTTGGAGGAGCCATTTTAACAGCATTTCCTAATGTATTATCACTAAAACCATAACCATCTAAAATAACCATACAAATTTTTTTCATGTTCTCACCTTAATAAAATTGTAGCATAAAATCAATTATTTGAAAATAGCTCAAAAAAAAACTACAGGATAAAATTATAGTTTGAATAAAGAAAAGGCATCCAAGTAAGTAAATAAAA
>CAOJCV010000013.1 GCA_948432605.1 uncultured Mycoplasmatota bacterium
GATAGAATCAAAGAAAAATGACCTTTCTCATAAATTTTCATGTCTTTAACCTGACTGAAAATGGTGCAATGGAAGCAATAAATGGTTGGATTAAAGAAGAATTGTTTATTGATTTTAATATCAATAATTCAAACGATATTCATAAATCTATTGAAGATTATATTCACTACTTCAATTATGAAAGACCACAATGTACTCTTAAATATTTAACACCCATACAATATAAAGACATTTATTATGTTAAATAAGAAAAAATTTGAATTTATAAATTCAAATCCCCCATGTTTTTTTAATATATTGTCTACTTTTACTTGACTAATGCAGTTTTTTTACTGTTGTTATTTTGTATCATACCAATTTTTTCCATAATCTGCACTTACTTTTAATGGAACACTAAGGTTTATTGTGTTACTCATGATATTTCTAACAATATTTTCTACTTGTTCTTTTTCACTTTCGATCACATCAAATATTAATTCATCATGTACTTGAAGGACCATTTTTGTTTTTATATTTTGTTTTTTAAATTCATCGTATATTTCTACCATGGCTTTTTTTATGATATCTGCACTTGTACCTTGAATCGGTGTATTTAAAGCAATTCTTTCCCCAGCTTGTCTTACCATATATTCTGGACTATTTAATTCTGGAATTATTCTTCTTCTATTTAACAATGTCCTTGTTTCTCCTGTAGTATATGCCTCTTCTACCACTGTATCCATGTATTTTTTTACATTTGGATATAATTCATAATATTTTTCAATAAATACTTTTGCTTCTTTAGCACTGATATCAAGGTTTTCTCCAAGACCAAATCCACTAATTCCATATACAATTCCAAAGATTACAGCTTTAGCAGTACTACGCATTTTTTTAGTAACTTCATTTTCTGTTATTCCATGAATATCAGCGGCTACTTTAGTATGAATATCTGCATCATTTAAAAACGCATTTTTTAAAACTTCATCATCTGCGATATGAGCAAGAAGGCGAAGTTCTATCTGACTATAATCTGCACTTAAGAAAGAATCATTACATGGTAAAAAAGCTTTTCTTATTTTTCTTCCTTCCTCATCTCTTACAGGAATATTTTGTAAATTGGGCTCTGTAGATGAAAGACGACCTGTTCGGGCAAAATTTTGTTTGAAAATAGTATGAATTTTGTTATCTTTGCCAATGCAATTTTGCATTCCTTCTAAATAAGTAGAATATAGTTTCGTCACATTTCGATATTCTAATATTTTTTCAATCATCGGGTGCATTCCTAATAGTTTATGCAATACTTTCATGTCAGTTTTATATCCTTTTGTCGTTTTTTTTCCACCAGGTAAACCTAATTTTAAAAATAATATTTCTCCTAATTGTTTGGGACTTGCTATATTAAATTCTTCTCAAGCTAGTTCATAAATTTCTTTTGTTAAGGCATCAATTTTTATTTTTGTTTCAGATTTCATTGTTTCTAATACATCATTATCTACTTTTACACCAGTGAGTTCCATGTCTGCTAAAACAGGCGCTAAAGGCATTTCTATCTTTTTAAATAAATCGTACATATCATCTCTTTTTAAATCTAATATTGCTCGATCTCTTTCATCATAAATAAATCTTGCTTTCAAAACTATATCATTTTGGAGTTTTTCTGTAAGTCCTTCTTTTTTCTTCCAAACAGTTTCTAAAAATTCTACTGAATATCCTGATGGTACCATATTAAAAGCAATATCATCTTTACTGCTATCTTGTAAAAGAGCTAAACTTATCATAAGATCTGTATTGATGCTAGGACATTCTAAGCCAATTTTTTTTAAGGCTACAATACATTTTTTATAATCATATGTATATAAAGTTTTTTCTTTTATTTTTTCTAAGACATCTTTTATTAATTCTTTTTTTATAAAATAATTTTTTTCTTTTGTAGCTAATCCCATTCCTAAAATATTTGAATTGTGATAATTTGATCCATCTAATTCTAAATAAAAAGCATACTCTGAAGATTCTTCTATTTCTTCTATAGATTCTATTGTTTTTGTTTCTACTGTCACTTCTGTTTTTTCTTGTTTTAGTCCTTTTAGGAAAGAATAAAATTCTAATTCTTCATAAATATCATATAGTTCTTTTGTTTCTTTTTTTTCATATTTTATATTTTCTAAGTCTTTGATATCTAATGGTACATCACGATAAATGGTGGCAATTTCTTTGCTCATAAAAGCATTTTCTTTATCAAGTTCTAATTTTTCTTTAGTTTTTCCTTTTACTGACTCGATATTTTCATAAATTCCTTCTAAAGATTCATATTGTTGTAAAAGATTTAAAGCTATTTTTTCACCTATTCCACGAACTCCTGGAATGTTATCTGAAGAATCTCCAGCTAATGCTTTTAAATCAATAATTTTTATGGGATCCAATCCATAATCTTTTCGAAATGTTTCTACATCATATCGAATGTAGTCTTTTTGCTTTAATAATTTCATATCCAATTGAGGGCTTACAAGTTGTAGTAAGTCTCGATCTGAACTTATTATTGTTCCAACAAATTCTGGATCTTCTTCTACCATTTTTGCAAACGTTCCAATTATATCATCTGCTTCATATGGAGCAAGTTCAAAATATGGAATGCCCATTGCACTTAATATTTTTCTGGCATAAGGTTCTTGCATATGAAGTTCATGAGGTGTCTTTTTTCTTCCTTCTTTATAAAAATCATATTTTTCTTTTCTAAAGTTTTTACCTATATCAAATGCAACTGCAATATATTCTGGTTGTTCTTCATTTATAATTTTATTTATCATTCCCACAAAACCATATAAAGCATTTGTTGGAAAACCTTTTGAATTTTTTAGTAATGATCCTGAATAAGCAGTTGCATAATAACTTCGAAAAATTAAATTATTCCCGTCAACTAAGATTATTTTCTTCATCTTTTCCACCTATCTTTCCTTTAAGACATTATACCATAAATTACTAGCGAAAATAAAAAAAGTGATTTTATCCCACTTTTTGAATATTTTTATAAATAAAGCTATTTCCATCAAAAGTAAAGTGGTATTCATAGGTTGCTGCTTCATTTAGATAATCTTCTATTTTTATTTTTGGTTCTTTTTGAGTATCCCATTTATAAATTATTTCATTTATTAATTTGTTTTCAAATACATCTCCATAAATTTTTAAACTAGCTAGCTCTTGCTCTGTATCTTTTACTAAATCATAATCACTTTTTAAGAGAATTACTTTTTCTGTTAATATATATTCAGTATCACTTTTTTTGGCACTTATTAGTTTTTTTTCTAATCTCATACTATTTTTCTCTTCACAACCTTTAGAAATTGTATAATTATGATTTGTTTTATCATATTTAAAATTACATAATTCTGGACTTACAATAAAGCCTGTGCTATGAGCATAAGTCACATTGCCAAATATTTTATTAATGTATACATTTAATTCTTCTTCTGTTATTACATTATTATGATTGGGATTTTCTTTTAAAAGCGCTACAAAAGAAGTCCCTAATATAAATTCATTTGAGAATACCTCTTTTTTATAAACATCTAATATACTTGTTACGTTGTTGCTGGGATTCGCCAAATCATAAAGTTTTTTTACCACAGCATCTTCTATTGAAATATTTTGATAAAAGTTTTTCTTCTCTTCTTTTTTTGGAAAAAGAAAATATAATAAAATGACTAAAGCACTAATTCCTAAAAAGATTAAAATTAAATTTTTTTTCATATATCACTAACTCCAAATTTATTATAACACCTTTAAAAAAATAAATTCAAGTCTTTCTATTATGAGTTTTTGTTTAATAAGAATCATTTACACATATTATTACATCTATTATGTTATCTTTATCTAATAAAACTCTTGCATAATATATGAATGATTCTTTATTTTTTGTTACATTAAATGTAATACTATTATTTGAGGTAGTATAATTTACTTCTTCAAAAGTGGAATTTTTCAATAAATTTTCGCGTCCCAAATATAAAACTTTTGCATTATTTGGTAAATTCATTTTTATAGTCCCGACTTGATTAGCATTAAATTTTATTGGCCATAAAGATATATCAAAAATGTGTAAATAATGATACGCATATTCTCTAGGACTATAATTTTGTAAATAAGATCCTTCATTTTTAACAGGAAGTATAAAGACTTCTACGTTTCTATTTGATAGAACATCAATAACTGAAATTTGATTTTTATATGTTTCTACTAATTTAGATTCATATACTTCTGAAAATTTTTTTGCATCTTCTTCTGTTGGTTCTTTTGCGTTCCACATTGGAACACTCCAAATAGAGGCTACTTCTTTTATTTCATTATTATTTTTATTTAATTTTATAGACACAATATCATTTATATTGTAATTTTCATTGTTTATTTCTATTATATTTTTTCCATTTATTGTTTCTTCAAGTTTTACAGTTAATTTTTGATTTTCTTTTTTTATAACAACTCCGTTTATGGTTTGATATTCATCTGGTATTTTTGTCTCTTCTAATTTTGAATTACTATATAATCCTATAGTTAAACCTATTCCTATTATAATTATTACTAAAATAATTACATATCTTTTTTTCATTTTAATCTTTTTCCTTTCTTTTTCATTTTTTATCTAGTTACAGTTGTAATTTTGCTAAAAAATTTAAAAACGTTTCAACAGAGTAGTTTTCTAAATGAAGATTGTCTTTAAAAAATATTACTCTTTTTTTTATTTTTGCACTAAAATCTTTTATAAGTTTTAGTTTTTCAAATTCATACAAAATGCTTTTCGTATTAACATCAGTAACAATTGAAATATTATATAATAAAATATAGAATATTAATATTTGAATTTTTATCATAGTGTACCATCCTTTCTAGTTATACTATATCTTTTTTTTTAAAATTTTGCTAGTGACAAATTGGCACATTCAGGATGAGAAACAATCAATTTATTCTATAAAAAAAGTAAAATTACGTAAGAAAAATTGTAAAGGACTGTAAAAATATTTTTTTCTTATATTCAATTTATAAGTGAATTGAATAAGGGTATTAAGATTAAAAAACTAACTAGAAGTAAAATTACTGAAAAAATATAAAGTAAATGAAGCAAATTTGGATTTTCAAACTCTTAAATATTTTAAAGAATAAATAAAAAAAACTAGCATTTGCATGCCTAAAATATTCAACTAAAATTTATGATAAAAGCTTACATTTGATAAAATTTGGTATTCAATTGTAATTCGAAAAAGAAATTCCTCTTTATATCATTGTAAAATTAGATAAAAAAAGATCACTTTTCTTCGATAGAATCAAAGAAAAATGATCTTTCATAAATTTTCATGTCTTTAACCTGGGCACATTCTTTATTATTTTTTTGAATCTTTTATCCTTTCGCCATTTAATATTTCTTCTAAAGAAATATTAAAGATTTTACTTAATTTTGTTACATCACTTAATTGTATATTGCGAGTTCCATTTTCTAATTTATTTATTTTAGTTCTGTCAACAAACATTTTATTAGATAATTCTTCTTGACTCCATCCTCTACTTTCTCTTAATTCTTTTATAAATTGCCCAATTTTTTGTGGATTCATATTTATTCCTCTTCCCACAATTAGAATAACATACAATCTCTTTTGGCACAATAAATTTAGTTCTGCTATTTTATACTCTACTAATAAAAAAAGTCAATTGACTATTGTTATAGTTCAAATTGACTGTTATATAAATCGGCATAAAAACCTTTTTGCTTCATTAATTCTTCATGATTTCCTGTTTCAATAATATTTCCATCTTTCATAACTAATATTAAATCAGCATTTTTAATTGTAGATAGTCGATGGGCTATGATGAATGAAGTTTTTCCTTCTGTTAATTTGTCCATTGCTTTTTGAACTAATTCTTCAGTTCTTGTATCAACGTTACTTGTTGCTTCATCTAATATTAAAAATGGTGCATCTTCAATCATTCCTCTTGCAATTGTCATTAATTGTCTTTGCCCAGATGACACACTGTCAATATCTTGAATCATTGAATTATATCCTTCTGGCATTGTTTTAATAAAATGATCTAATCCTACAAATTCACACACTTCTTTAATTCTTTCTTCAGATATATTTTTACGATTGTATTTTATATTTTCTTTTACTGTTCCTTCAAAAAGCCATGTGTCTTGTAAAACCATTGTAAATAAGCTATGGATATTTTCTCTTGTTAAATGTTTTGTTGAAATTCCATCTATTAATATTTCACCATCGGTTAATTCATAAAACTTCATTAATAGATTTACCATTGTTGTTTTTCCTGCTCCAGTTGGTCCTACTATAGCAATTTTTTGACCAGAGGAGGCTTTAGCAGAAAAGTTTTTAATTGTTGGTTTTTCATTTCCTTCATATTGGAAAACAACATTTTTAAATTCTATATTACCTTTTACGGTTTCTTTTTTTAATTCTAAATGAATATCTTTTTGAGATTCCATTTCTTTTTCATCTAAGAATTCAAATACTCTTTCACTTGCGGCAGCTGTTGATTGAAGGCTTGTCATTGCTTGAGCTATCTGGGCTAGTGGTGACGTAAATAATCTTACATACGAAATAAAGGCAACGATTACTCCAAAGCTTATGTGACCGTTAAGAGTTAATAAGGCTCCTACGATACATACTGCAACATATCCAAAGTTTCCAATAAAATTCATCATTGGCATCATTAGCCCTGATAAAAATTGACTTTTTCTATTGCATTCATAAACTCGTTCATTTAATTCATCAAATTCTTTTATAGCTAGATTTTGTCCATTGTATGCTTTGACTACGTTTAAACCAGAATAAATTTCTTCGATGTGACTGTTTAAATTTCCTAATTCTTCTTGTCTTTGAACGAAGTATTTTTGAGATTTTGATAAAACTCCAAACATGAAAATAAAACCAAATAAACTAGAAAAAATTGCAGTGAGTGCCATGACCCAGTTGGTTACAAACATCATTATCGTTGTTCCAATAAATAAGGTAATTGCACTTACTAATGTTGATAGGGATTGGTTCATAGATTGGGCAATTGTATCTACATCATTTGTTACTCTGGATAGTATGTCTCCTGATTGATGTTTATCAAAATACGCAAGTGGGAGTTGATTTATTTTTAGTGATATTTTCTTTCTTAGAGAACGAGCAAATTTATTTGATACATTTGTCATAGATATGGATTCAATATAATTAAATAAAGCACTAATTAAATAGAATGCAACTAATAAATAAACGATTTTTAGTATTGCTTCGATATCCATAAATGGCTCTACTAAACTTTGAATTGATTCAGGCATTTCTTCTATTTTTTTATAAAGTTCTTCACTTGATAAATCTTCATTCATTTCTTGAAGCTTTAAAACAGTTATTTTCTGATCTTCTTTTGTGATATTAATACCGTCTATTGTTATAGGCTCTAGTAATGAATTTAAAACTGATTCTGGTAAATTTAGCTTTTCTTGATCCATTTTTATTAATTTTACTTTATCTTCTTTTGTTATTTTTTCTTTATTATAAGTACTATCACTTAAAAATTCTATTAAAATACTTTCTGGTAATTCTTTTAAAATTGCCATTTTATCTGCTTCCGTTTGTAATTTTGGTAAAGCTTCATTTAGTTTTCCTTTATCTTCATTTTTGATAGTAGAAGAACTCATGATCTTTTTGATTTTATTTTCTGAAATATCAAGTTTTATTATCTCACTCATTGCAGTTTTTATTTTTTCTTCATTTAATCTGTCTGACATTTTATTAGAAAATTCTTCTAAATTTTCAGTATTAATTATTAGTCCTTTTGAAACTTCATCGGTAAGGCGTGAAAGTTGATCAGGAGCCAGTATTGATAATACAGATCCTAATCCAGCAAGTATAAGTGCAATGAATATTAATACTTTGTAAGGTTTTAATTCAAGCACTAATCTTCTGATTGCATTTTTAAAGTCTTTGGCTTGTCCATTCATTTTTCCTCTTGGTCCATTAGGCATTGTCTAACTCCTCCTTTGTCACTTGAGAATAAGCTATTTCTTTATAAATTTCACAATTTTTTAATAATTCTTTATGGGTTCCCATTCCAACGCATTTACCACGATCTAAAACAATAATTTTATCAGCATTTAAAATTGTTCCAATTCTTTGAGCAACAATTAGGCTTGTGGCATCTTTTGTATATTTTTTTAGTTCATGACGAAGAATAGAATCTGTTTTGTAATCAAGAGCTGAGAAAGAATCATCAAATATATATATTTCTGGATCTCTTGCAATGGCACGGGCAATGGCTAGTCTTTGTTTTTGTCCTCCAGAAATATTTGTTCCTCCTTGAGCAATATGTGATAGATATTTGTCATCCATTTTTTCAACAAAGTCAGTAGCTTGAGCTACACGAATGGCTTCTTTCATTTTGTCTTCTGTTATTTTTTCTCGTCCATTTTCACCATATGTCACATTTGATGATACAGTTCCATGAAACATTACTGCTTTTTGAGGCACATATCCGATTTTATTATGAAGTTCTTCTTGTTTATATTCTTTTACGTTTATCCCATCTACTAAGACTTCTCCTTCTGTCACATCATAAAATCTTGGAACAAGGTTTATTAATGTAGATTTTCCTGAACCTGTTGAACCTATAAACGCTACTGTCTCTCCTTTATTTGCTTTAAATGATATATTTTTTAATAAGTATTCTTCGGCATCTGGGTATTTAAAAGATACATTTTTAAATTCTACCGTTCCTACTTCACTTGTTTCTTTGATTTCTGTTCCATCTTCTATTTTAAGTGTTGTATCTAATACTTCATTAATTCGTTTCGCTGAAACACTTGCTCTTGGTAAAATCATAAAGATCATGGCAAGCATTAAAAAGGACATTATTACTTGCATAGCATATGATGAAAAGACTATCATATCGCCAAATAAAGCCAATTTACTTGACAGGGCTGCATCACGAATTAAATAAGCTCCAACAGTATATATTGCAAGGGTTAATCCATACATTACCATATACATTACAGGAGATAATATCGCAAATTTCTTTTGGTTAAATAGTTGTTGATTTGTAAGAGATTTATTTACTTCTTCAAATTTTTCTTCTTGATATTTTTCAGCATTAAACGCACGAACAACCCGAATTCCTGTTAAATTTTCTCTCGTTACCCCATTCATTTTATCTGTTAATTTTTGAACTATTTTAAATCTTGGCAATACAATTATCATTAATATTCCAATTACAGTTAGTAATACTATCACTGCTATTGCTGTTATCATAGACCATTGCCAGCTTTTATTAAGTATTTTGGTAATGGCCCAGAATGCTGTAATAGGAGCTTTGATTAATAATTGTAAACCCATTGCGATTAACATTTCTACTTGAGTTATATCATTTGTAGTTCTTGTAATTAAACTACTAGTAGAAAATTGTTTTACATCTTGAATGGCTAAATCTGTTACTTTTGAAAATAATTTTCTTCTTGTATTTCTTGAGAAAACTGCAGCAATATTGGCTGCCACATATCCGACAATAATACTTGCTATTAAGCTTCCAAATGCACAAGCCATCATATATCCACCATTTAATAAAATATTTTTCATTTCACTACCTTCTGTTTGAACTAAAATAGTGATTTCTGACATATAATCAGGCATTTTTAAATCTAACCATACTTGGCCAACAATAAAGAAAATACAAACGAGAACCATACCCCATTCTTTTTTTCCTAAATTTTTAAATAATTTTAACATAGTATATCCTGATGATTTAAAATCATCTACTCCTTTCTTTTTAAGCAACTAATTTATGTTTTTCTCTAGATTTTTAGTCATTTTTTCTAAAGTAACTAAAAACATTTCTAGTTCTTTTTCTTCTATTCCATCCATCATTATTTTCTCTAATTTAAGTAAATTTTTATAAATTTTTTCAAAGACAATTTTAGCATTTTCATTGATCATTATTTTCTTGGAACGAGCATCTTCTGTTGTGATTATTCTTTTTATTAAATGATTTTTTTCCATTGTTTTTAAAACACCAGATATCGTAGCGCGTCTTAAATGCAAAGCTTTTTCTAAATCTCTTTGGTAAATATCCTCTGTTAGATGTTCTATTAAATATTTTAAAATTTGCATCTGTGTTGGAGTTGGAATAGTTTTTAAGGGCATTATTTCTTTTGAATCTTGTAAGAAAGATCTTAACATAACTTTATCAAACTCTTTTATTTGATATAAAACATTTTGCTTTTTCATTCTTTTATCTACCCTTTCCAAGTTGCCTACCTACAGTATATTATTACACGGAAAAATAAATGTCAATAGCCTAACAAAATATTCACCATTTTTTCACAAAAAAAAATATGACTGTAAATCATAGGTTTTCTTTTTTTAAATTGTTCATTTGTTTTATTTGCTCTTGCTCCATTTTTATCTCTTTAATTCTTTTTTGAGTAACTTCATCTACTAAAAAAGTTCCATCTTGACATTCAATTTGAATTCTTATAGGATTTCCTTTTAATGTCATTATCTCTATTTTTTCCTTATCTTTTAAAATAATCAATGTTTTTTCTTTTTCTTCTAAAATTCGCATTTTAATCCTCTCTTTCTATTTTTTTAAATAACTCATCATCAAAAAAATCCTTTAAAGGTATATTTAGTCCTTCACAAATTCGAATAATTGTTAATAGTTTTGGATTATTTGATTTCCCAGCTATCAAATTTTGGACAGTGCTTTGCGTCAGACAACATATTCCAGCAAGTTTATTTGGTGTTATATCTTTCTCGGCACAAATGTTTAAAATTTTTCTTGAAATTGCTTTTGATAGTTTCACATTTACCACCCTACAAAAAGTATAACAATGAACTTCAAAAAACTATTAACCACACATGGTTAAAATGCCCAAAAATTTAATTTTTTTTGTAGAATCCTCTCATTTGTTCAAAATTTTAACAAATTTTTTTTTATTTTATTGTCGAATTATAGGATAAATAAAAAGAAAGAAACTTTTAAGCTTCTTTTCTTAATTTTAGTTTTACTGTTTTCATATTTTGAGAAATATATGTTGTATTACATAATTCTCTTTTCCATTTTAATATTTCTTTTGGTGACATATTTGATAAAACACTTGCCATAGTTTTACTTGCCATTAGATAATTTGCTCCTTCTTTGCAATTTAATAATATTTCTCTAATTATCTGTGGCATTTGATCCCCAAATAAAATAATATGTCTTGCAAAAAATTCATAAATATTTTCTGTTGATTTGTGATATTTCTGACTTAAAAAATATGTATCAAATCCTTTTCTCTTTTCTTTTATTATTGCTCTTTCTTCTTTTGTTAATGAATTTAAGCTTTCTTTAACCTGCTCTATTTTTGCTTTTCTTTCTTCTAATTCTCTTTTGCTTATTTTGATAGTGTTTTTTAATTCATTTACAGCTTGATAGTATTTTTGATTTGTGTTTTCTTTCTTATAAGTTTTTAAATCAGTGCCATGAACATTTATTATTGCTTGATAATATTCAAAATTTATCATTTTTAATTTATTTACACTATACTTTAATAAGTATTCATCTGTTATTTCACATTTATTTTGTAGTGTTTTCGAACTCCATTGTTGTACTTTTTTGATCAGCCATTGTTTTTCAGATGGATTCAGATTTGCTATTAATTTTTCTATATTTCTTTCATAAATTAAAAATTCTTCTTTGTCTAAAGTAATTTGACCAGTTTTTTCTTGTTCTAAAAGATATTGCATTTTTTGAAGAGCTAGTTGTAATATATTTTCTTCTTTCTCCGATAATATGTAAAATTCTTGTAAATTTTTTCCATATTTCTTTGTTATTATTTCATAATATTCTGGATATTCATTTTTGAAGCATTGATATAATAATAATACTGTAGATGGTAATGTAGTTTTAAAATGAGAAAATATGGTATATTCAGATAAATCTTGTTTTTTTAGATTTTCAATAAATTTATTTACTTGTCGTTCTAAAATATCATATGAGCATTGATTCGGTATTTGTCCTAAAAACATTTGTAAGTTGTAGGAAGCTTTTTTTATTTCAGATAAAACAATATCGTTGGGATAAGGTAAGTTATTTAAAAATGTTGTTTGTTCTGCAAGTATATCTTGCTCGTATTTCTTTCTCTTAAAAAACATTTTTATCTTTTCGGCTCTTGTTAAATATTCTTTATATTGCCAACGTAATAAGGGATAATATCTAAGAGCGTATTCCATTTTTAAAAGCAAGTTGTGATCTTTCTCAAGTTCTCCTTTTTGATAAGAGGTTATTTTATCTTTTTCAACCTTTTCTAAACCAGATATAATTTCACTTAAATATTTTTGATGAGGCTTATAGAACTCAAACACATAACTTTGAACTGGCTCTTTTTTTTCTGGATTTTTTTCTAAAATACTATTTCTTATAAAAAGGCTATATTCTTTAGCAATAATAATTTTCTTATTTATTTTCTTTTCACAGTTTTCAATTAATGAATCTACACAAATAAAGCAAAACGAATCGAATAATTCTATCGATGGCGTTATATTTCGTTCTTCATTTATTGTGTCGTAAATATCTATAAAATCTACTAATAATCTATGTTGCAACCCTTCATTTTTTTTGATCAATTGAACTAATACTTTTTTCAAATATTCTCTTACATCTTTTTTTAAGTTTTTACTATCTTTACTCATTTTTTTGAAACGAATAAAATTCTGTGTAACAATAATTAATACTTTTTCAGATAATTTTCCTTGAAACCCTTTTTTATTTATGTCTTTTAAATATTTCATGATTTGTTCTTCCATCTTGATCCTTCTTTCGTCATTTTCTATTATATCATAAGTTTAATCATTTGTAATATTTCCATCTCCTGTTACAGGAATTGTTTTTCCTAAATAAGTAGAAGGTGGTTTGGTCAAACTTTTTAATAGATCTTTATTTCTTGCTAAAAGCTCTCTAAAATCTCGATAGCTTTGGCATTTATTGGGTTTGTATTGAGTTGGTACTCCTATAGCATCCAGTTCTAGGAATTTGGCTATGAACAAAGCACGATATAAATGGTATTCTTGAGTTACAACAAACATTTTTTTTACTTCAAATATTTCTTTTGCACGATAGATACTATCATAAGTTGAAAAGCCTGCATGATCCATAAAAATAGCTGAACTTGGCACTCCTTTTTCTATTGCATACTTTTTCATTACATTTACTTCATCATAGTCTTCTCTTCCATGATCTCCACTCATGATTATTTTATCTGCATACCCTTTTTGATAAAGTTCTATTGCTTTATCTAAACGATCTTTTAACATTGGGGTTGGTTTTCCTTCTTTTACACCAGCTCCTAATACTAAAATGCAATCTATTTGTTCATATATTTGATCTTCTTTGAAAAATTGTTTTTTTGTACTACTAATCACATATTCATTTAACATGCATACTATTAAAATACAAATGATACTAATGATACATACTACATTTATTATGCTTTTGGTCACTTTTTTCCAATTCATTTTTATCACGTCCTAACAAAAGTATACATGCAAATAATTTTTTTTTCTACTTTTTTCTAGTGACAATTTTGTCAGAAATTTTTTTAAATTTTAATTTTTATAAAAAAAAATAGAAACTTTTGAAATCTATTTTAATTATTTTTATAAGCAATATCTTTTACACTTGGACCTTTAATACATTTTCCTGTAATATCGTATTTTGATGCATGGCATGGACAATCCCAAGTTTGTTCTACTTCATTAAATATTAAAGTACATAATGCATGAGGACATGTTGTATTAATTATATATTCTTTTTCTCCTATTGTATACTTAGCGATGGACTTGCCATCTTTTATTGAAAATTTTAAATTTTCGGGATACCATTTTTTCTTTTTATAAATTTTATTCCATATAAAACTTTTCATATTGGATAAAAGATTACTTGGGTATTGTTTTATTTTTGCTAATGAAATATTTCTATAAGGATGAAAATATTCCATATACAGATTATATTTTTCTAATATTATATCTTTTATTATCACTCCAGCTATTGCACTTGTTGCCATACCCCAAGTATTATAGCCTGTTGCAAGTATTAAATTTCGATCAATAAATCCAATAAAAGGCATATGATCGGAGGTCATTATATCTTCATTCGACCATAAAAATTCAGGATTATTGTCATTCGTTAATTTTTCAAAATTTTTCTGTGAGTTTAGTTTATTGCAAATATTATGTGATCCTTTTAAAATAATTTCATACTTATCAAAGTATCTTTTTGAAATAATTTTAGGATATGTTGTAATAAACGTTTCTTCTTTTTTTATTTGGCATTTACTTGCCATCACATAAGATTTTTCTATGTATGTGCGTATTGGAAGAAAAAATGGAAATAATTCAAATGGATAATGACAAGCTAAAATTACTTTTTTGGCCATAATTTTGTGATTATTAATTGTCACACTAAAACCATCTGTTTCTTTCTTTAAATTACTTGCTAAAGAATTCTCATAAATGTTTTGCTTTTTTTCATGACATATTTTTGCCAATTGTCTTACATATTTTACGGGATGAAATACATATGTATCAAAAACTTTTAAGGTATTATTTTCTTTTTCTACTTTAATGTTATTTTCTTTTAAAAATTGATATTCTTCCTCTATTTTTAATTTATCTTTTGCTTCTCCATATAAGTAAGAAGAAACTTTTTCTAAGTTACAATCAATATTTTCTTTCGCAATTATGCTCTTTACTATTTCTATTCCTTCTAACTGACTTTTTAAATACATTTTGGCAAAAGCCATTGAAACATCTTTTTTGATAGTAGAATATACTATACCTTGTAAATAATTTAATTTGGCTGTGCTTTTTGATGTTACTCCTTCACAGATTTTGTTTCGTTCTACTAAAGCAACAGAAATATTTTCATCTTTTAATTGATATAATATTGAAAGTCCTGTGATACCACCACCAATAATTAGACAATCGAGATTCATATCTTTTGTAATACTTGGATACATTTCTTTTGGTTTATCCTCTAACCATATACTTTTCTTTTTCATTTTTTCACCTAGTAATTAATATGGATATTTATTCCATTTTCATTCTTTTTTTACATTATTTTACATTTTATCTTTAGATATTTTTGACTTTAAAACTATCTAAGGATTGTGATGTTATGTTTGAATATAATAAAAAGAAAACAGATATGAAAAGAAGAATATTTGTATGTGCAAGAAATGTATTTCTTTATTAAAAATCTCTTGTTATCTAGCATAGACAGTTGAAGAAGATTTTTTTGTTAATTTAGATCCTAAATCTGATGATTTTATACAATATTTAGAATAAGATGAAGAAAAATACAAAAGACTTGTATCCTCATATGAAAAACAAGAAAATAAAAAATCCTCATTTTTTCGAAGATAATTTATTTTCTTTTTTTAGCTGTAAATTTAATCTCAAATCTATAGGATTTATTCCATTTATAACCATTTTTTGTAATATTTTTTCTTGATCTTCTATAGTTTTTGCTTTTTGAAATTCTTGAGTTAAATGAATTAATATAGGCTCAGTATATCTAGGATCTTGTTTATCTAAAGAGAAAGATACTCTTCTTATTTTTTCAGTTTTTAATACATTTCTTAATCCTTTATAAAATTTCTTTACTTTTTTCATAAAATACACTCTTCCTAGTACATTATATGTATTTCTATAATTTTTATATCAAAAATATTTTACTTTAATATGCTTCATTTTACATTTTCTAAAATAGATTATTCCATGAAGAATGAGTTGGCTTATTTGCTGGGCAATCCTCGAACATATTAGTAATATTTGCTCCTTCTTTGTGAATAAAATTATCTCCGTAAATAATGTTTGTTAAATTTAAAGTATTAAAAAACATATTTTCCATATTGGTGACATTTTTAGTATTAATTCCTGAAAAGTCTATTTGTTTTATTGAACTTTGATTAAACATAGAGCTCATATTTGTTACTTTTGCTAAATCGTAACCATTTAGGGAAAAGCTCTCATTTAATGACCAAGCAAACATATAACTAGCATCCGTTATTTCACTTAAATCCCAATTCTCTATTCCTATGATTCCATGGTCATCGCACTACACTCACTAGATAATAATCTGTAATAAGCTGCTTTTTGGTTGACTTTGATTTTACCTTTTGCTTGGATATATAAATTTATTTTTGTATTGCTATTTTCCTTCTTTTTGCGAAAAACTTTTGTTTTTTTCTCTTTTTCCATGCAAAAAGAATAATTTTTTTTCAGCTTTATTGCTAGTAGATTATTATTTTTTAAAATAAAAACTAGAATTTATAAAACTCTAGTATACTCTTTTCGTTCCCTACTTTGGCAAGGATATTCCAACTTTTATACAATTTTATGAATTTCTCTAATTTCTTTTTTAACGACTTCTATTCATCTCTAAGTAATCTAATTCCATTTGTATATCTATTGGTAAACTTCCACGAATTCTTTCAATCTCTTGAGCAATTCTCATTTTTTCTTCATAAGAGCTTGCAAAATGAAATAAATGAATTAAAGTAAGAAAAGAACTCTCTTGATTTTTTGGTTCTTTATAATCAAATTTTAAACCTATTTGTTTTAATGCTTCTTCTCTTCTTTTTAGTTCTTGTTCTTTTTGTAATATCCCTTTTATAAACTCAAATTTTTGTTTCATAATTTCTACCTTCCTTATTTTTTAAATATTTTTTTCATTTTCTCGGCAATTTTAGAAAAATCCATTCCATGGCTTGCCTTTAAAAGTACAGTATCTTCTAATTTTATGTAAGATAATAGTTGATCTATTAGTAATTCATTTGTTTCATAATAGAATACTTTATCTTTTAAGACCTCTCTTTTTAGAGCTTCTTCATAAATATATTTTGAAGCACTTCCAGTTAAGAAAATCGCATCTAGACTTTCTAATACTTCTAAACTTCCGATTTTTCTATGGATTTCTTCTTCGTATGCTTCCATTTCCAAAATATCACCTAAAACAGCAATTTTTCTTTTTCCTAAATAATCTTTTAAAATATTTAGAGCACTTACTACTGCTTCAAAATTTGAATTATATGTATCATTAATTAAGGTAATATTGTTTTTTAATGTTGTTACTTCCATTCGATTTCCCGAAAGCTCTACCTTGGAAAGACCTTTTTTTATTTCTTCTATAGAAAGATTAAGAGCACGACCAACTGCAATAGCAAGTAAGCTATTTGTAAGGAATACATCGCCCATGATAGGCAATTGAAATGTTTCCATTTTTCCATTTTCTTTTACTTCAAATTTACTCTCGTTTATTTTTCTTTCTATATTTTGAGCAAAAATATCCGCTGGCTTGTTCATTCCGCAAGTGATGACATTGTAATCTGGCAAATTAAGAGTAGATAATATATCATTGTCTTTATTCAAAATTATGGTACTTCCAGGTTCCATTCCTTCTAAAATTTCGAGCTTTGCTTTTAAAATATTCTCTCTTGAACCTAAGAGTCCAATATGCGCTGTGCCAATATTCGTAATTACAGCAATGTTTGGTTTAGCAATGTGACTTAGTTTTTTTATTTGCCCAAAATCATTCATCCCCATTTCTAATACCATTATTTCTTCATCTTTTAATGATAAAATATTAAGAGGTAACCCAATTTGGCCATTGAGATTGCCTGGAGATTTTAACACTTTGTATTTTTCACTTAATACAGATGCAATCATATCTTTTGTTGAAGTTTTGCCTACACTTCCTGTAATAGCTACCACTGGAATATTTGTATTTTCTCTTACATAGGTAGCTAAATCTTGAATGGCTTTTACTGAATCTTTTACTAATATAATTGGAAAATTTTCAAAGTCCTTTACAAGACCTTCATAGGAGTCTAAAATACATGCAACTGCTCCTTTTTCTTTCGCATCCAGCCAATATTTATTTCCATCAAAAGATTCTCCACGAATTCCAATATAACAATCGCCTTTTTGAATCGTTCTAGTATCTTTAGAATAGTTTTCAATAATTATAGAATCACTTCCACATAATAAGCTTCCATCACATATTTCTAATATTTTTTTGATATTTAATTTCAATATGATCCCTCCTATACATATAGTATACAATAAATTTACATTTTTTCTAGCTTTTTTTTCTAATTATTGATATATTTTCTATAAGAGGTGAATGAAATGGAATTAAATGCGTATGAAGTACACTCATTAGCAATTCAATTAAGTGATAAGTTTATAGAGCTATATAATGCCCAATTTTCTTTCAATGGTAATTTCGAAGATAAAAATATCATTGGAAATGGTTATTGTCTATACTTTGCTTGTCTTTTAAAAAAATTAGTTCCTGAGGGAAATGTAATTAATACTAATATGGGTTCGTTGGATTATATCTTCGAATATCATAATCAATATTTTAATTACGCTGGATTATGTGGAACGGAAAATGGAACTATTGAAATAGCCTATGATTATTTTATACCAATTGCTCAAATGAAAGTAGTTGATGATCCAAATTATGAATTATATATTTCTGATTGTATTGGCTTTTATGATAAAACAAAAGATCAAATTTGGAACTCTTTTGAACCAGCTTTAATTGAATGTGGAACTGAGTATATAAAAAAATTAAATCCTGAAGATGGTTTAAAAATGTAAACTTAGCACGCTTTGTGTTAAGTTTTTTTGTTGATTTATAACAATTTAAAAAAATCTAAACTAAATTAGATTATTTTTTTTTATATAATTTTCCACTTCTTCCTTATCATCAAAATGAATTTTTTCTTTTCCAATTATTTGATAATTTTCATGTCCTTTTCCAAGCAAAAATAATAAATCGTTGTGCTGAATTAAATCAATTCCTTTTCCTATAGCCTCTCTTCGGTCTATACAAATTTCAAAGTTTTTGGATGTTAATGTGCTTGTAATATCTTGTAGGATTTTATTTGGATCCTCTGTTCTAGGATTATCACTTGTAAAAATCACATAATCAGAAAGTTGAGTAGCAATAACCCCCATTATCGGACGTTTCATTGCATCCCTATCTCCTCCACAACCGATGATTGTAATGATTTTTCCTTTTTTATTTTCCCGAAAGGCATTTAATATTTTTTCGACTGCATCTGGAGTATGAGCATAATCTATTATTACCATTTTGTCTTTTATGGAGACGATTTCTGCTCTCCCTTTGGGTGGAAAAACCTGTGAAGTAATAGAAAGAATTTCTCTTATTGAAAAAGATGCATGATGTAGGATTGCTAAACTAGAAAGATAATTATATACATTAAATTTTCCTTTTAAATTTGTTTCTACTTCATAAGATTTTCCTTGAAAAGAAAATTTAATATTTGTCCCAATCTTTGTATCTTCATATCTTTCTATTTGGTAATTTGATTCTTGAAACCCGAACGTTTGATAGTTTTTTTGCTCAAAATATTTTCCATACTCTGAATCTTTATTCACAAGTATTACTCCGTCTGGTTTCAATTGTTCTAACAGCAATAGTTTAGCATTTAAATAATTTTCCATCGTTTTATGAAAATCTAGATGGTCTTCTGTAAGGTTTGTAAATAGAACTGTTGAAAATTCTAAACCAGCAATTCTTTTTTCTATCAAAGAATGTGAGGAAACTTCCATTACAACATGTGTAACTCCTGCATGTATTGCTTCTAGTAACATAGAATATATTTCTACTATTTCTGGTGTAGTATTAGGAATTGTACGTTTTGTAGTCCCATAGTAAAAGCCAATGGTCCCAATATATGCAGCTTGTATTCCTAATTTTTCCAACATTTGATAAGTAAGAAAACATGTAGTAGTTTTACCATTTGTTCCAGTTACACCTATAAGATGCAGCGTATTAATTTTTTTCTCAAAATGAGAAACTAAATATTCTTGAAGCCAAGTTTTTGTATCTTTCACAATTACAGTTTCCACAGAGAAGTTTCCATCTTCGCAAATTATTTTCGTAGCACCATTTTCGATAGCATTTCCAATATAGTCATGTCCATCAACAGTAAGACCTTTTATAGCAACAAAAGTATCTCCAGGTTTTACTTTTCTCGAGTCTGTCTTTAAGTTTAGCATTTTATCCCTACTTTCTAAATCATTATATCAAACTTAAAAGAAAAATAATACAAAAGCAAATCTTTAGCTATTAAAAATAAATTAGAAATATTTTAATCCAATGAAAAAAGACACTTTGGAAAGCATCTTAAATTTTTTTGATTCTTCTTAAAATTTCTTCTTTTCCTAAGATACGTATTATATCGTAAAGATTTGGAGTTCTAGATTTACTTGTTAAGGCTACGCGAATTACAGTTGAGACATCTGCTACGTTTCCTTTAAATTTTTCTGGATTTTGTTTATATTCTTTCATATTAGATGCGTATCCTAATTTGTCACAGCAAGATTTGACATTTGAAAACCATTCTTCTTCTGTATCAGTTTCACAGAAAAATTCATTCATGTATGTATTTAATATTGTTTTTATTTCTTCTTTGTCTGTAATTTTTTGCCATTCGTATTCTGTTGGTTCAAATTTTTCTTGATACATGTACCAAAGACCTGCTTCTACTTCACTATACATTGCAAAATCTTTTCTAGGTTTTGTACTCTCTCTTTCAATATTTAATGTTTGTATTGAGATTTCTTTATTCTTTTTCAATGTTTCATAAAACTCTGGATTATATTTTAAAGCCCAATTTAAAGTTTTTTGATACATTTCTTCAGCACTAATTTTACTTAAATAATTTCTTGATATATTAAGAAGTTTTTCCATATCAAATAATGCTCCGCTTGTACTCATATGTGAAAAATCAAGTTTAAAGTTTTCAATATTTTCATTTGGATTTGCTATCATCCATTCTTCAAAATTAGAATTTGCTAGAGTCATTAAATATATTTTAACAGCTTCTTTTGGAATTCCTTTTTCACTGTAATATAATACATTTGCTTCTGGATCTTTTCTTTTACTAATTTTTCTACGACGTCCATCACTCTCTTTTTGAATTGTTGCTAAATGTGCATAGATTGGAGGAGCAAATCCTAAAGTTTTAAATAAGTCTATGTGTACTGGTACACTTGAAAGCCATTCATCTCCACGAGTAACATGAGTTGTATGCATTAATGTATCATCTACTGCATGAGCAAAGTGATATGTTGGAAGTCCGTCTCTTTTTAATATTACAATGTCCATATCATTTTCAGGAAATTCCACATGTCCTTTTATTGCATCTTCTACTACTATTTTATTTTCAAAATCACCATTACTTTTTAGACGAATTACGTACGGTATACCTAACTTTACTTTTTCTAATACTTCTTCCATCATCATTGCTCGTTCTTTTGCTGCCCATGGTCCAAAATAACCAATTCTACCTTTACTTTTTGTTTGTGCTGCAGTAATGTCTGCTTTTTCTTCTTCTGTTAAAAAAGAAGGATATGCTAAATCTTTGATAATTAAGTCTTTTACAAAAGCTTGATAAATATCTTTTCGCTCACTTTGAATATATGGTCCATATTCTCCACCAAGTAATGGACTTTCATTAAAATGGATATCATAGTTTTCTAAAGATTTTAAAATTAAATTTACTCCATCTTCTACTTCTCTTTTTTGATCTGTATCTTCAATTCTTAAAAAGCTTATTCCATTAGACTGTCTTGCAAACCCTTCTGCGACAATCGCTTGATAAAGAGTTCCAATATGTACTGAACCTGTAGGACTTGGACCAATACGAAGTACCATTGCACCTTCACTTAAATTTCTTTTTTGGTATTTTTCCTCATAATATTCTCTTGTGTGTTCTACATTTGGTATTAAAATATTTGCATATTCTTCTCTTGTCATAATCCTCTTCTCCTATTTTTTTAAACTTAATTTTCCTTCATTATTTAAAATAAAATCTTCTTTTATATTTTCTAAAATATTTTCTAAATCATTTAGTGTATATTTTTTCTGGATTTTTTCATAAAACAATAAATAATTTATTATAGATGTTTCATAAACTACTGTATCATCTGGAATAGCAAGTCCCGTAATTACATCATAATCTATTGAATTTTGGTTAGAAATTAAATGCATTTTGATTTCACCAGAAATATTATACACTTTAATTTTTAAAGTATAAACATCATCATAAGACAGTTTACCTTCTTTATAATTTTCTATATTGTAGTTAATACCTCCATATGATGATAATTCTTTAGCTTGACAACCAGTAAATGACAAAATGGTACATAATCCTAGCATTGCTGTGTAATATTCTTTTTTTAAATAATTTGTTTTTTTCATTTCATAATCCCCCTTTTTTCGTTTTTTATTCTATACTTAAATTGGCATTTTGTCAAGCTGACTCAAAATGTAATAACTTTTTTCTTTTTTATTTTTTGTTGGTTATTATTTAGTATAAAAAAAGAAGTATTATAAAAATTTAAAATACTCCATTCCATGATTCGTGAGTTGGTTTATTTGCTGGACATCTATCATACATATTGACAACCATAGCATTTGCATTTTTAATAAAATTATTGCCATATATTATACTTGTTAAATTTTCATTGCCATAAAACATCAAACTCATATCTGTGACATTTCTTGTATTAAAATTACTTAGATCCAAACTCGTTAGATTGTCCATTCCATAAAACATGGAATTCATATTCGTTACATTTGTAGTATCAAAATTACTTAGATTTAAATTCGTTAAACTGTCCATTTCATTAAACATATGTCTCATATTCGTTACATTTGTAGTATCAAAATTGCTTAGGTCTAAACTCGTTAAACTTCTCATTCCATTAAACATATAATTCATATTTGTTATATTTCTAGTATCGAAATTGCTTAGGTCTAAACTCGTTAAACTTCTCATTCCATTAAACATCCACATCATATTTGTTACGTTTCTTGTATCGAAATGACTTATATCTAAACTTGTTAAACTACTCATTCCCGAAAACATAGTACCCATATCGGTTACTTTTGATGTGTCAAAACTACTTAGATCTAAACTTGTTAGATTTCCTAGGTTTTTAAACATTACACTCATATTCGTTACATTTCTTGTATCAAAACTACTTATATCTAAGCTTATTATACCATTTCCTCCTCCATAATAGCTTTCCATATCAGCAAACATAGCACTCATGTTTGTTACATTTGAGGTGTCAAAATGAGATAAATTTAATTCTTTAAAAGAACCTCCAAAAAACATATTACTCATATCTGTCACCAAACTGGTATCCCAATTTTCTAATCCTTCTATGATTGGATATGGCCCACTCCATAGATTACCATACCAGACCAACCCATAGTAAGAAGCCTTAGGATTTACTTTAATTTTTCCATCTGCTTGGATATATAATGTATATGTTGAAGATTCACTTTCAAGATTATCTTTTACGTAATACCCCAACACTGATCTATCTTGCGATACACTAAAATCTACTATTTCTTCTGGATTTTCTATTGGATTTACTTGATCTTGAAAGACAACTTTTGAAATGGAAAATCTGCCATTTTGAGTATAAGTATTATTTTTGATGCCTCCTCTAGATATTCCATCATCTTCTTCATGAACTTCCATAGCTACCATCATATTTTTTGTATTTGGTGGAGCTACATAACTACTACTTATGGTAATCTTACCCATATAACTTGCGTTCATTGCATC
>CAOJCV010000014.1 GCA_948432605.1 uncultured Mycoplasmatota bacterium
GTGTTCGTTTCCTTTAGTTCATTATCGTTTTAACCACGATCTTTTATTCTTTAAGAGTTACCATGTTTTATTTTTTCTTTCAATAAAAAAAAATGAAAGAGAACATTGAAAAGGTCGTTCTCTTTCTAAAGTGTGAGTTTGAGTTTATATGTTATTTATATTGTATAGAGTTTTTTAATTTTTAAAACAATAGTTTTTTCTTATTTCTTAACTTATCACAAGCCTTTCTATTTACATATTATTTTAATAGAATTTGTTTTTGAGAACTAGAATGAAAGATAATTGTTCTCATTTTTAAAGTGTGAGTTTGAGTTTATATGTTATTTATTTTGTACAGAGTTTTTATATATTTTTTTCAAAATATAACTTTCTTTCTTCTTTTTATCACTGCTCCTTTCATGTTATACATGTTACTCTAGTTTTATGAAGTTTTTGTGAAGAGAACGTGATAATTAGGAAAAATTATTTTTTCTTTACAAAGAAATAGAAGGTTGTTCCTTTATTTTTTATAGATTTTACACCATATTTAAATTGATGTTTTTCTAGAATTGTTTTCACAATAGACAATCCTAAACCTGTTCCAACTACATTTCTTTGATGATTTTTTTCATTTTTATAATATTTATTCCATATAAAATCTATTTCTTCTTTATTAATTCCTTTTCCAGTATCTTTTATTTCTACTAAAAAGTTTTCTTTTTCTTTTTTTACTATAATTGTTACAGTTTTATCTTTCCCTGTATAATTAATTGCATTATTAATTAGGTTATATATTACTTGATTTAATTTTGCTTTATCAGCTAAAACAATGGCTTCTTCTGGAGATTTCAATTCTATATGATAATCTTCTGTTTCTTTAATAATTTCGTATCTTGAAATAATATTTTTTATTTCTTTTATTAAATCAAATTCTTCAATATTTATTTTATCAGCATTTGCTTGCATCTTTGATAAAACTAAAATATCTGATACTAAAAGATTTAAGCGATCTACTTCATCCATTATTATGTTACAATGATTTTTTCTTTTTACATCATCTTTATAAGATAAATCTCTAACCATTTCAGCGTATGCTTTGATCATTGTTAAAGGGGTTTTTAAATCGTGAGAGACATTAGCCATTAAATCTCTTCTTAGTTCATCTGTTTTTAACATGTCTGCTTGAGCATGGTCTAATACTTTTGCTAATTCATTAGCTTCTAATATGTCATAAGTTTCAAAAGTGACTTCAGTCCCACTTCCTAATAAGCGAGCTTTTTTTGTGATGTCATGAATTGGCTCAGTTAATCTTTTTGATAAAAAATAAGAAACTATGCATGCAATGATAATAGCTATGAATGTTAAATAAATTAATTGATTTTTTAATACTATATTTGCTCCACTTACATCCTCTAAAGTATTGTATAAGAACACTGTTCCACTATCAAGATTAATACCATAAAGATAAGCTTTTGCTTCATATTCTTTATTTACTAACCTTATTGCTTGTTTCTTTTTTTCAGAGCTCATAAAGTCTTCTTGAATTTTTAAAATTTCCCCATTATTTTTTCCTAATGCACATCCATTCATTAATGTATTATAACGTATTGTTTGCCCTGAATTTGTATAATATTCTACACATACTTCATTTTGATAGGCTACAGTTTCTAAAGTATTTGACAAATCCATCAAATTGGCATTTTGAATTGTGACTGTTAAATTGTCTAGATTTTTTACTTGATATTGCTCATAAGAATATTTTAAATAAAAAATTTGAAACATCCATAATAGTATTAGTATTGTTACGCTGAACACAATAAAATAAAAAAGGGTTTTTTGATTGAAACTACTTTCTTTCTTCATATTCAAATTTGTACCCCACTTTTCTGATAGTTTTTATGTAATCTCCATATTCTTTTAGTTGATGTCTTAATGTTTTTACATGTGTATCTACAGTTCTATCATCTCCATAAAAATCATAGCCCCAAATGTTTGTTAAAAGTTGTTCTCTAGATAAGGCGATTTTATGATTGGCAAAAAAATACTTTAAAAGTTCATATTCTTTAGGAGTCAATGTTATTAATTCTTTCTCTATTTTTACTTCATGAGCAACATCATCCATTGTAAGTTCGCCAAATTTCCATGTAACATTTTGCTTTGTATGACGCTTTGTAATTGCTTTTACTCTTGCAACTAATTCTTTAGGACTAAAAGGTTTAGTCACATAATCATCAATTCCTAAATTGAAGCCAATTAATTTATCAAATTCTTCTCCTCTTGCGGATAACATAAGCACAGGTACATCTTTTAATTGTTTTATTTCTTTTACTGTTTGGAAACCATCTTTTTTTGGCATCATGATGTCCATTATGATTAAATCGAAATCTTCTTCTTTTATATAACTTAAAGCTTCTTCCCCATCACTTGCTTCTTTTACATCAAAATTTTCTAAAACTAAATATTCTTTTACAACTTCTCTTATTAAAGCTTCGTCATCGACTACTAAAATTTTCATGTACATCACCGTCCTAGTTTATATTATATCATTAATGTGAAGTTTACATGAAAAATATCACTTTTCTTTTTTTATTTTTCATATATCATTTCTTCAATTTTTATCACTTTATTTAAAAAGTTTTCTTCATTTATTATATTATAGTCTTGGATTTCAGAAATTAAAAAAATTACTTTTTCATATAAGTCTTTTATTATGTAATTTTCTAATTTTTCTTTATCCAATTCTAAATAATAACTTATATCTGTATAAAATTTTCTTTTTTCTAATTCACATAATGATAAAATAATTTTTATATTTTCCCATGGTAATGATAATAATTTTTTAGGCAAAGTATCTGGATATAAAAGATAAAGTTTTTGCATCATAAATAGTTCTTTTTGATCTAAGTTAAAAGAAATTTTTTGGTTTCCTTTTTTTATTAAGAGCTTCAATAATTTTTTATTTTCTTCTAAAAAGTAATTTCTTTTTTCAAACCAATCTTCTTTTTGTAAAGAAAATAAGCTTGGATTTTCACTTTTTATTTCTTTTATTATTTCGTATAGGATATCTAAATCTTTTTTTCTCATTGTAGGCTCACTTTCTAAGGAATTATGTATCCTACTAATATATTCCGAAAAAAAGGCTATTTTCCTTTTTTCTAGTCTCTTTTTCTTCTTTTTATTGTGTCTTTTTCTGTTAAATGACCTATTAATAAAGAAGAGTTTTCATCATGGTTTCTTTTATTTTCTTTTACTTTGTTTTCTTCAAAATTGGCATAGCAATACTTACATAAGTGTTCACATGTATTATACGTCCCAATATCTACTAAGCTCACACAACCACATTTTCTTGAAATCCACTTTGACAATCTTTTTCCAGTTAATCGATAAGCAAGTTCTTTAGAAAAGCAGACATCATTTTTAAAACCATAATTTGTTAAATTTTGTTCTTCAAAACAAGTTTGCACTGTCATATTATTTTCTTTGGCAATTCTAGAAAAAGAGACTCCAATTTCTTTTAAATCTTTTTCTTCTAATTGTTTTGGTGATAAAATTTGCCAATTTTTTTGCACATTTTTATAATTATCTAGAAAAGATATGATTATATGATTTGTAAGGCCATTTAATAAACTACATATTTTTTGAAAAGCTTTTTTATGATATTCTAAAGTATATTTTTCATTTATAAAAATAGGATCATAGCGAATATATATATTTTCTTTTCCTATTATTTCAGATATTTTTTTGATCGACTCTATTATTTTCTTTTTTTCTTTTACATTTGGTTCTATATCATTTTTATAAGGAGTTAATGTTATTTGAAAAACCATAGGAAGACGAATTTTTTTTAGATATTTTAAGATAGGAGTTGGATTTTTGGTACAAAAAAGAATGGCATCTACATCTTCAAAATAGATTCTACTTACAAGGTTATAACGAAAAGGATTTCTTACATCCACAAAACCTTCTTGATATCTATTCCAAAACCACTTTGAATAGAATGCAACAATATCTGTTCGACCACTAACAAATAAAACCATCTGAAACACCCTCTTTTCATTGGCATTTATTCTATCATACGCTTATTAATTATTCAAATTTCTTATTAAATTTCATAGAATATAAAAAAAAATAAGTAGTTAAATAAATATGTAAAATAATCAATATTTATTCATTAATCTTATTTTAATTTTCATATACTTTTTCAAAATATTCTTTCATTAAATCAAAATCTATAATATGATCTTTTGGAGTATTTAACCAAGGTTCTTCTTCATGCGTTAAATCAATTAATTTCTCTGCTTCTATTTGTCCATAACTAGATATAACAATATCTATAATTTTGTTTAATCCATCACTTATTTTAATATTATCAGAAGGTGTCAGTATTGGGCTTCTACCTTTATAAACTTTATACATGTCAGTAACAACAGGTCCATATGACCATACATAGATAGGATTGTCAAATGCTCGTTTACCATATACTTTTGCTGATAACCCTTGAATAAAATATAATAATTTTTGAAGTTTTAAAGGGGTTATATATTCAGCATCTACACAAATATCTTTGATATTATATTTTTCACTTAATTGATTTACTCTACTATTATATTTCTTTACCAATTGATTTGAAACAATTAAGGCATCTTCGGTTTTAAAATCTAAATGGATCAGCTCATTGATGTTAAATTGGGCAATTTTATGTTCTTTTAAATTCTTTAATGTATTGATTTTTTTCAAAAATTTTAAGTACTCCTCTTCATCAAATTTAGATTGATTCTTTATTAAGAAAGTATACATTATGTCCGGATCTTCACTTAACCTTATAATTGAATCTACAGACTCTGTCTGAATAGAGCCATTTTCAAATCTATGAATTGTTATCTCTCCAAGACCAATTGCTAAAGCAAATTCTTTTTGATTCATTTCATATTTTTTTCTTATTGCTTTAATTTCTACTGATGTTAATAGATTCACTTGTTTTTTATACACATCATATAGTCTTAAGTCATTTTCAATTTCAATAATTCTATCAAATATTTCTTCTCCTGTAATTGGATTAATTACATAATGTTCCTCAAATTCAATTTCTTTTTCTTTTACTTTTGCTATTATTTTTCTAACCCTTAAATTCTCTCTATTCTCCATAAATATCCCTCCTAATTATTCATCTTCATGGCAAGATAATATCTTTATTTGATTATTTTTATATTTTAATTTAGTATAAAAAATAACATCTAGCATTATTTCTTTTTTTAAAGATAAATAGTTCCTCTTTTGGACAATCTCTATCTGGCTCTGATCCTTTAAACAAATCTTCCTCTTCTAAACTCCCTATATAATCTTCAATGTCAAATTGTGATAGTCCATATTTACGTTTAGATACGCGATTCTTAATCGTTGGAATCATATCATAATTGCCAGATTTCATGGATGATTTCGTTAATTTTAATAAATCTGATACTTCCAAAGCAATCACCATTATTATAGTATATTTTTTATAAATTATCAATTGATAATTTATTATATTATATGATATGATATATTTATCATAAGTCAAAACCAATTATATTTTTTAATAAAAAAACATTGGTTTTAACCCAATGCAATATCTAATATCATCATTAATATAAAGCCTAATGTAACTCCTATTACACCAAGTTTTGATTTTTCTTTTTCATGTATTTCAGGAATTAATTCTTCTACTACTACATATATCATAGCTCCTGCTGCAAATGATAGTAAATAAGGAAGTAATGGCACAACAAAATTTATAAGTAACACAGTAAATATGGCTGCTATAGGTTCTACTATACCTGAAAAAACTCCAGATAAAAAAGATTTTTTCTTACTTTTACCTTCCATTTTTAATGGCATAGATATAATAGCTCCTTCTGGAATATTTTGAATTGCTATTCCTATTGCCAAGACGATGGCTTCTGCTAATAAGATTCCTGAACTTTTTGATAAAAAACCAGCAAAGCATACACCTACTGCCATCCCTTCTGGAATATTATGTAGGGTTACAGAAAAAGTAAGCATATTCAATTTTTTACCATTTTTTTTCTTTTCTAAATTTTCTGCAATTTTATTTACAATAATTAAAAATAAAACTCCTAGTATTACGCCAAGTGCTGCTGGAAACCATGGAATTTTACTATTTTCTGACATTTCAACAGAAGGTAGTATTAAGGACCAGACACTTGCTGCGATCATGACTCCTGCTGCAAAGCCTACAATTATTTTTTCTATTTTTTCATTTAGTTCTTTTTTTAAAAAGAATACTAAACTACTTCCAAAGCTTGTTCCTATAAATGGAATCATTATTCCAATCAAACTATAGATTATATTTTCCACTCTAATCACCCATTATAGGTTATGCTAAAATGTTGGTTTGGTACTATTTTATGTATTCTTTTATTTTGTCAACAGTTTTTTCTATTCCTAATTTATCTACATTTAATAATAAATCATAGTTTGTTAATTCTAACCAGTTTCTGTTTGTATAATATTTGTAGTGTTTTTCTCTTTCTTTATTTATTTTTTTGATTTCTTTCAACGCTTTTTCTTTTGGTATTTTATAGTATTTTGTAACTCTTTTTATTTTGGAATCTTCATCGTTATATAAAAATACTTTTAAGACATTTTTTTGATCTTTTAATATATAATCTGCACATCTTCCGACGATTACACACGATTCTTCTTTTGCTAATTTTTTTATAACTTTTGTTTCAGCTATAAATAGGCGATCATCATTGTTTGCTTCATATTTGGCATTTTTATTCTTTTCATCTATACTCTTTATATAATCTTCTCTAAGACCAGATTCTTTTGCACTTAATAAAATTAATTCTTTATCATAAAATGATATCCCTAGTTCTTTTGCTAGTAGTTCTGCCACATATCTTCCACCACTGCCATATTCTCGTGATATAGTTATTACTATTTGATTTCCTTCATAATCTTTTTTACTTTCTAATTCTATTTCTTCTTCTTGTTCTATCTTTTCTTCTGATAACTTTTTATATTCTGAAGTAAATAGAAACACACAGAAGAAGAAACATAATATATCAGCTATAGGTCCAGCATACAAAATTCCTTTTAATTTAAATCCTAATCCGAAGCTTAATAAGCACGCGATTGGAACAAATAATATAATTTGTCTTGTAAATGAAACGAGTGTAGATTTTATTACTTTTCCTAAAGATTGAATAGTTATACTTGTTGTAATTTCTAATGCATTTAATCCCATAAAAAGCATAAAGGAATGACATATTAAAATTGCAAATTCCATGAATAATTCATAGGATGGATCTTGGTTTGATATGAAAAAGCTAATTAAAAATTCAGGAAATAAAACAAATAGTAAGTTGAAGAAAAGTCCAATCATTAAGTTTATTTTTAATACTTTTTTTAAAGTTTCTTGAACTCTTTTTTTATTTCCAGCTCCAAAATTAAATCCTATAATAGGTTGTGAGCCAATTGCTATACCAAGGATTGATGAAATATATAAACTATTTATTTTTGAAATAATTCCATAGACTGATAACGGAATGTCACTTCCATATTTTGTCATTGCTCCAAAATAAGTCATTGTATTGTTCATAAAGACAAATAAAACTAAAACTGTCATTTGGGTAATAAAGCTAGAAAGTCCAAGTCCTAATATACGAAAAATGGATTTATTTGGAATAAAGTCTTCTTTTTTTAGTTTGACGCTTTTCATTTTGAAAATATATAATATAGCCATGATACATGAAACTATTTGACCTATAGCAGTGGCAATACCTCCACCTTCTACTCCCATGTGACATGTAAATATTAAGATAGGATCTAATATAAGATTTATGACTGCACCTGTAATTAATAAAACCATTGAATATTTAGGATTTCCATCTGCTCTAATGACACTTGCAAGGGCTGTATAAATTATTACGAAAGGAGATGCTAGAGCTATTATTTTGCCATAAGCTAGGGCATATGGATAAACTGTTTCTGTACTTCCAAACCACTTTATTAATAAAGGTAATGCAAAATAAGATATTAAACCAGTAACAATCGAGGTAATTATTATTATTGTAATTGTACTTCCCAATGATCTTGCAGCTTCTTCTTTTTTTCCTTCTCCTAGTTTTAATGATAGATTTGCACTGACTCCATTTCCTAGTAGTGATGCTATTGCTCCGTAGATTAATATTAATGGAAACACTACATTTGTTGCAGCATTTCCAATTGTTCCTACTCCTTTTCCAATAAAAATTTGATCTACTATGTTATAGATAGAATTAATTAGCATGCTAATAACACATGGTATAGCAAACATTATTAAAAGTTTGTTTATTTTTTCTTTTCCTAAATCGATTTTATTCATATTTTGTCCTTCTTTCTTTTGACTTTTTTCATTATACGCATTTAAAAAAATTAAGTCAATTAAGAAATTTTTAATTGTAGGCAATTATTATTTTTTATTAAAAAAAATTACTTTTTTTTCTGTAATTTTCTTTGTTTCTTTCTTTTTTTTCTATTTAGAATAATGATTATTATTAAAATTATTAAAAATAAATAATGAATTTCTTTTTTCTTTAGTTCATAAATTTTTATGAGATCAAAATGAAGTTCTTCTTCTAATATAATGTCCTCTTTCATTATTTCCTCGTCTAAATAAGTAATAGTTAATATTCCTAATTTAGTTCCTTTTTTCATAAATGGAGTTATTTCTTCTATCCCATCATAAGAGATTTTTAAATCTTCTTTTTTAAATTCTTTGGACACATATTTTAAGATTTCTTTTTTATTATATAAAGGTATATTTTCTTCTTTAGCGTATTGGGTCTTTAAATCTAAAATTTTTTCTTCTTTTTCTAATAATATTTTGTTTTCGTAATGATTAATATAATAATCATAAATTGTTTTTGCATCATACAAATGGGTTGGGTTTACCCAATCGTTTTTAGCCCGTGCAGTTATTAGCATATAGTTTGTTCCATTGCTTTCTGCAATGCTTGCAAGGCATAGTCCTGCATTCGCAGTTGTTCCAGTCTTCCCACCACGTAAGTAATCTACAGAAAGATTTGTTTTGTTTATAAATTTTACGATTGTACTTTGAAATATTTTTCTTTTATTGCTTGTTTGATATTCTTTTGTTTCTATTATATTTTTAAATGTTTCATTTTTAAGAGCATATTGAAAAAAGGTTCCAACTTCTCTTACTGTAGAATGATGTCCTTCTTCATCTAGTCCTGTTTCATTTTTAAATTTTGTATTTTGAAGTCCTAGTTCTTTCGCTTTTTCATTCATTAATTCTACAAAGCGTTCTTTTCCTCCAAAGTATCTTGTAAGTGCTTGAGCTGCTTCTGCTCCAGATGGAAATAAAAGACCATATAGTAAATCTTTTATTGTAACTTCTTCTCCAATATAGAAGCCTGCTACTGCGGCATTACTTTCAACTAGCCCTTTAAAATCCTCGTTAATTAGAACTATTTTTTCTTCTAAGTTTTCGACGTTTTCTATTACGATAATAGCAGTCATTATTTTTGTTAATGATGCGATTGATATTACTTCATCAGGATTTTTAGTAAATAAAATCGTGTTTTCATCTAAATTATATAAGATAGCATTTTCTGAGTTGATAGAGTTTGCTAATGCTGAAACATTAATATTTAAGAAGAATATAATAATACATATTATATATTTCGCTTTGTTCATAGTTCTCTCTTTTCTTTTCTAATTTTTTCAATATTATTTAAAACAGCTTTGACATTTTTTTCTTTTCCTATATTAGAAGGTTCATAATATTTATGTCCTTTTAATTCTTTAGGCATTGTTTCCATATTTGTAATATGATTTTCATATTCATGAGCATATTCATACCCTTCTCCATTTTTTAATTCTTTATCTAATTTCGTAACAGCATTTCTTAGATGTCTGGGTACTTTTAAGTGACTTGTATTTTGGGCATCTATCCTGGCTTTATTATAGGCATTATAAAGCGAATTTGATTTTGGACTTACACTTAAATAAACTACAGCTTGGGCAAGGTTTACATCACATTCTGGCATGCCGTTAAAGTGAGCTGCTTGATAAGCTGAAACTGCTTGAACTAAAGCATCTGGATTTGAAATACCTATATCTTCTGAAGCAAAACGGATTAAGCGTCTTGCTATATATAATGGAGATTCTCCTGCTTCTAACATTCTTGCAAGATAATAAAGTGCTGCATCTGGATCACTATTACGCATTGATTTATGTAGAGCTGAGATAAAATTATAATGTTCTTCCCCATGTTTGTCATAAATATAAGTTTTGTTTTGCATAAAATTTTCTAATTCTTTTGAAGTTATTGTTTGACGATTTTTTTTAAGAGGAGTAAATTGAATTAAATTTTCTAAAGTATTTAGTGCACTTCTGGCATCCCCATTACTTTCTTTCGCTATTTCTTTATATACTTTTTCTTCGATTTCTATGTGCATATATTCTTCTTTTTTTGTAACTTGTTTTAAAATAGCGATTAAATCTTTTTCCTCTAAAGAATTTAATACATAAACTTTACTACGAGATAAAAGAGCTGAATTGACTTCAAAGGAAGGATTTTCTGTTGTAGCACCAATTAATATAATATCTCCTTTTTCTACAAACGGTAAAAAGGCATCTTGCTGAGCTTTGTTAAAACGATGAATTTCATCTACAAAAACAATTGTTCTTTTGCATTCTGATTTATTAAATTTTGATATTTCTATTAATTCTTTTATTTCTTTTACTCCCGATGTTACTGCAGATAATTCATAGAAGGCAGAATTTGTCTCATGAGCTATTATTTTAGCTAATGTTGTTTTGCCAATACCTGGTGGTCCCCAGAAAATCATTGAGGAAATTCTATCCATTTCTAACATTTTACGAATGGGAGAATTTTTTCCTACGATATCTTTTTGACATAAAAATCATCTAGTGATATGGGTCTCATTTTTTCTGCTAATGGAATATAAACATTTTGATTGTTTGCAAATAAATCTTTCATAATCTGCTCCTTTTTTATATTATACACGAAAAAAGGAAAGTTTTTTCAATTTTTATGCTTTCCTTTTTTTATGTCTAATTATTAACAGACAAATATTTGTTATAGCTAGTAATATGATTATGACAATTAGTAATGTATAACCTTTTTTAGTAGATTCTACTGGATGTTTTTCTTCTTCGTATACAAATAAATATTTTCCTAACTTAGAAATTTTTAGTTCAATTTCGTTTTTGCCAATATTCGTATACTCTATTTTTTGTAATTTATTTTGATTATTGACGAAGTAAACTCCTACAAGGATATTCTCTTTATCATATTTATATTTTAAACTTGTATTAGAAACAATTTTCTCTATTCCCAAGTCTATATCAAAATAATCATATTTTTCACTACTAATTTTTTCTTGTAACTCTTTTGGTAAAATAATTTTATTAATTGTCAGTTTTGAATTTTCTATATTTGTATTATAGTCTGTTCTTAATGTGAAATTGCCATTCTTAAATGTTTTATATTTTGTATTTCCAGAATTGTTAGGATTATCTACGTCTCCTTCATCTTCTGGAGTGTTAGGATTATCTAAGTCTCCTTCATCTTCTGGAGTATTAGGATTGTTTACATCTCCTTCATCTTCTGGATTATTGATTGATCCATCATTTTCTATCCAATCGACAATAGCAGTTATTTTAGTTTTGTTTCCTGCTTTATCTTGAATTAAGAATGTAAATATTCCATTTTTATCAAAAGTGTGTTCGAATTTACCATTATTATTTAATACAACGATTTCTTCGTTATATCCTGATAATTTTGCCACAACTGGTTTTTTAGTTTTTTCTGTTGTACTGTATTCAATACTTGCTTTTGGTGACGTTTTATCGATCCAACCTACTTTTGCTTCAACTGAAGTTACATTTCCTGCTAAATCTGAAATGCTGAATGTAAATTCTCCATTATCTGTGAATGTATAACTTTTACTTCCATTGTTATTTAGAACAATGAACTCTTCACTTCCATTTACAAGGTTTACCGTAACATCTTGATTTGTAAGTGTGTCGATGTTGTAGTCTAATTCAACTGTAGGTGGTACTAAGTCTATCCAATCTACAGTAGCATCTATTTTACTAATGTTTCCAGCTTTATCCATAATTTCAAATGTATGTGTTCCATTCGCATTAAAGGTGAAAGAATATGGGTTCGCATTTGGATTTTCTTCTTCGTCTTTTTTGTCAGAATCTTCTTCATTTTCATCACTTTTGCTGTTTATTAATGTTACTTCCTCTTGGAAGTCCGTTAATGTTGCAATTACTTCTCTATTTGTTGGTGTTGTAATACTATATGTTACTTTCCCTGTTGGTGGAGTTCTATCTATCCAATTTACTTTTGCTTTTGCAGTTCCTGTTACACCCATTTCGTCTACAAACTCAAACGTAAACTCTCCATTGTCTTTAAATACATAGGTGTCACTTCCTCCATTATTTGTAATTGTAATTGGTACACTTGGATTAATTAATCTTGCAACAACATCTTTATTTGTTGGTTCGATTGTATCATATCCAATTCCTGCTATTGGATGGACATTTTTTGTAATATCTTGATACAAATTGAAGGCTCTTGCTGCAAACCAATTTCCATTTGAAGCTCGATCTGCCACAATCTTTATATATTGAACTTGTTTAGGTTCACTTATTTCAAAACTTTTTGTATTTGCAATGGCTTGATCTATTGTATTCGCACTATTGGTATAAGTTAAATTTCTCTCACTTGCTAATTGTTCCCAAGTTTCACCATCACTACTTCCATAAATAGTTCCATCAATAATTTTTCCATTTCCACCTCCAGCTGGAACAAATTCTACTGCTGATAAAACTACTGGGCGATCTAATTTTAAAATAATATATCTTTCTTTATCTGTACCATTCCAAGCACTATGCCATCTTGTATTATAATTTCCATCAATTGCATAAGCTGCACTTCCCCCATTATTTGTAGCTTGTGTTGATACATTATGAATACTTAAATGTGATACAGGTATATATTTCCTTGTATCAGGTTGATTATCTTCTGTGAACGTGTATGTAAGTACATCGCTTGGTAAGAATGTCTTAGTTGCTCCAACACGAACTTGTAAAGTCTTGTCTCCTGTATTATCTGGTGATGCAACACTATATTTCGTCCATGGATCGCTTTCTTTGTTACGCCATTCAAAGGTTAGATTTACTCCTACTACTCTATTTTCTAAATCATTTGCATAAAGATTTGTTGGAGTTGGGGATTTTGTAATGTCAATTGTATAAATATTTGCCTCACTATAATTTACACCTACAATATGAATTTTTATATCATTTTCAGTAGTTATTTTTTCGATTTCTTCTTTCGTTAATTCTTTATATGATTCACTTGTAGCTGACCATGTTACACCATTATCTAAACTATAATCCCATCTTACCCCATTTCCTTCATATTTACTTCCTAATTTTATTTTATTCGCATCTTCTCCATCAAATGAGAAACTTGCTATAGAATAATCATTTTTTCCTAACAAATAATTAGCCATTACTCTAGTTATGGATGGCTGAAGTACTGTTTTGTCTTCATTACTTAATGCACTACCTTTTTTTAGTCCTGTTCTCATATAATTTGTAAATGTTGCATAATATTTTGTACCTTGCATTTGAGCATTTATTAAATTCATAATATCTACCATTGGTAATGGAAAGTAATATAAATTTTCACTAATTCTTCTAGCTAATTCAATGTAATCTTCTTCTGTTTTCGATTCATTTTTTTGATAAGTTCTAATTAGTCCAACCCATGCATCCATGTTAATACTTTGATAACTTAACGCTTTTTCATAAATTTCTTCTTGTTTCTGTAAATCATTTGGGTAAAAATCAATTAATAACATTGTTTCAAGAGCTTTATTATAGTTATCGATATCATTTAATGCTTCTTGAGCATAAGGTACATAACTAATTTGATAATAAGAATCCCAGTTATTAGATCCCCAGCCATTTAATAATCGTTCACTTTTTTCTGATTGTGTCCATCCACTAATGTTATTTTTTATGGTCCACATTCCTTTTCCATCTTGCGTTTCTAAATATTCTAAATATGCTGCATGACCTGGTTGCCCAATTACAGCAGATGGATTACCTAAGGATCCATTTATGTTTGATCCTGTTTTAGAAAGTCCTCCACAAACACTACCTTGTTCAAATACAATCCATAATTTTGGTTTTCCTACTTGATAAGTAATATTATATTTTGAAAGATGATATTTTTCATTCCAAGTATCATATTTTGTTTCATCATAATATTGAGCTAAATTATAATTATATCCAAATCGGTATGTTATATAGCGATAGGGATCAATATTATATGGCATACTTGATGTTGGATACCTTCTGATATGATGATTTAACCATTCTATTTCTTCATCATCAATATTGTTGTTCATTACCCAACGCATTTCTTCAATATTTAATGTTTCAAATACTTTGTTCACTAATACATTTTGTGCTCTCATTTTTTTATATATAGCATATCTTGTAATAGCATCTGAGCATTGATTTCCACCTACCCATAAACAAACATTTGCTGAGTGTGTTAAAGATAATGAAATCATCATTCTTTTATACAAGTCTCCTAGTACTGTATAATCAGTTTCCACTTGACTTTCTAAGTCTTTTTTGTAAGTTGTATATAGGTCAATTAAAACATTTAAGGACTTTGTATAAGAGCCTGTTGGTTTTCCACCTGTAATATAATATTTTAGGGCATCATGATCAGTCATAATCCATTCTATTGCAGCTTTTCTATTAGGATCTAAATGTGCGATTCCTTGTAATATGTCATATCCAAATATACTTACAAATTTTCTTTGTAATAAAGTTTGTTCTTTCTTTTCTACTATTTCTTCTAAAGACATACTTTTTAATTCGTTATCATATTCTTCTAAATTTTTAATAAAATCATAAGGTTTTTCTTCTTCTTCATACCCTTTTTTATATAACATTGCATTACCATATGCACAGTGATCAGCTGTATTATTCCCGTTACTATTGCAATACAATTTTATATATTTTGCTCCATTTAGTTCTATATTTAAGTATTCTGCTTCTGTATCTCCTTTTTGATTGGGGGAGAAACAGGAGTATGTAATTGCCAATTTTCACCATCCACTGAAGTATATATAGCAAATTTTACGCCGTTTCCATTTGTTCCTCTTGCAGCATCAATTCCATAATATGTTTTAAAGTAATCAAATTGATATTCTGATATATCATACACAACTGTACTTGTAGCATGAGCTGTTATTCCTTTTATAAATTTTTTTACTTGTTTATTGACTAAAAGTGTAATTAATCCATCATTTTTTGATGCATCCAAATTTGCGTCTAATGTTATTGATCCCCATCCTACTGAGGTTTCGCTTTTTACATAATCTATATCTGACAAATATTTAAATTTTTGTTCTTCTAACGCAAAAGTATCTGTGTAAACTTTATTTCTCTCAGATATAAAGACTGCTAATAAAATGACTAAACATGTAATACTTACCATTTGTATCATGTTCAGTTGCTTTGTAAAAATTTTTTCTATTTTTTCTACTTTTCTTAATATTTTTTTAATATTTTTTTTTAGCTTTTTTTCCATATTATAAACCCTTTCATACACTTATTTTATTTTCTCTAAACTCTAACACATCATCTTGGTATTTTGAAAAATACCCCTCATATATTTTTTTTAATTCGTTTGTTTTTGTAAAATCTTTTGGTTCCACAAAATGTGTTTCTTTTGAAAATTTTAAAATGTTTGATTCTGATAAAACACTTGCTACAAAATAACTACAAACAAAGTTATTTTCTTTTTTATAAGGAATTTTGAAAAATCTTAAAATCATTCCTAAAAAATCATATTTATATATCTCTTTCTGATTATACATGTTGTTTAAAATGTTTTTTAAATGATTGTAATTTCTTTCTTCAGATTCTATTTCATATATTTGGCATGAAGTTTTATGAAATTTTTTAAAAAAAGCACCATTCTTTTTTTCTATTGTAAATCCACTTTTTAAAAAGGAATTAATGTTTTTTCTTCCAAAACTATAAATTTCTTCACATGTTTCTTCTAATGATATACCAACATGAGTATATGGATATCTAGTAAATAGTTTTATAAATCTGGAAGGTAATGTTTTTGTGTGCATTAAAACAATATAAACCTTTCTCATTTTTTTTCCCCTATTCTAGTTTAATTATATCATAATTTTTTTTGAACGCAAATGGAAAAACTAGAGTACTAGTTTTTATTTTTTTCGAATTCGTGAATGATGTTTATTTAAATAATTTCTAATTTGCATTAATGTTGTTTTATTAGATCCACTTGTATCTAGTAGTAAATCATTTATATAATTTAATGTTTCTTTAGATAAATAATTATAAATTGACATATCAAGGGATGAGTTTATTTTAGATTTTATTAAAGCTTCTTGTATTTCTAACGGAAATACTAAATCAAAGTTTTCAACATATTTTTCATATTCTTTCATAAATCTTAAATCAGCATCTTCTTCTGGAACTAAAAGATAAGTTAATGCTTTATATCTTTGTATAGTATTGTCTAATGATAGTTTCACGGAAAGAATAAAATCAATAGTTTCATTTTCAATTTTATAATTATTTTCTACTAAATATTTTATTTTTAATCCTGTTTTTATAGCTGGTGTTTGCTTACCATCTCTATTTATTGTGCCAATTGATGTTTCAAAGCATTGTCTTAAATATAAGTCTACTAAAAAATCTAACTTTCCAGTATTTTTATCAAATGGGCATATAAGAGCTAAACTACCAATTTGGGTTTGAGTTAGGAACACAGAATCTTTGTAGTTTGAATCAAAAAACATTGTCCTTAAATCATCTCGATCAAATTCATCATCAGGGACACTTATTCGGCTTAATGTGTATAATTTGCTAAGTCTTGTCAAACATTTTTTTTGATGTTTTTCCCGTAACTCTTTGATGTGGTGAATGGTTTCTTTTGATGGAATTGTAGCTGCTAGTTTTTCTTTTTGATGCCAATCTTTTGAATATAAAAGTTCTTTATGAGGAAAGCTACATGCAGCTTTTAGTGCTTCTTTTCCCCATGAATGCAGGCAAATCCACCTTTGTTTATAAGAAAAGTAAGCTTGATTTTCATCTTCTGTATGATAATTTTCTTCTAAGAAAGATTCTATGCAACCTTCCTTTAAAGGAAAAATTCCGTTTTTAAAATATTCTTCAAAAGAGTATACTTCTGGAGTACTACTATCTGTAGGCTTGTAATTACAAAATAGTCTAGCGTCTTCTAATTCTGTTAATGATATGTCTGGATTTTCTTCTAGTTTTTTTTGACTTTCTTCTGACATATATGGTTTGCATTCTAATAAATATTCTCTTAATGATTCTTCGCAAATTTGCTTCGTTTCTTCTTTTATTTTTTTCACATAGCTTTGAATTTCGTAAAATGAATTTTTAAATTCACGTTTTAATCTTTCTGCTACAACCAATAATTGAATGACAGATTTTTTATTTTCTTTATAACCATAAGTATTTACAAATGTTTCAAATTCTTTGTAATTTTCAATGTGAGTTAGTCTTATCCAAAAATTAATTTGACTATCAATTTGGGCATCTGTTTCATTTGCAAATTTGGAAGAAAAACTAAAAATACCTGTTTCTAAGTTTTCAAAGCTTATGTAACCAGTTTTAGGAAAAAACGCTTCTAACGCTCTTTTTACTCTTGGTACATCGGAAGTAAAATTATTATTTTCATCTACATATATACTTTTTCTTTCTATAAAAGGCAATCCCATAAGTTCAAAGAATCTCATTGTGTATTGTTGTCCGATTCTTTTCGCTTCTATTTCTATATAATCTTCTAAACGTTGTGGATTTACAAAAAAACAAGTTTTTACAGAATGTAATGCTTCTGTAATTTTCTTTTTGTATTCTCGACCATAGTTTTGAGTGTAATAAATTATTTCTTTATTTCTTCTAGATGCTGATTGTGAATCAAAGTTTGGTAAATTCATAGAAATCCCCCTTAAATAGTATATATAGTATACCATGAAACTGAAAAAAATCTACTATTTCTTTTTCCTTATGAAATTTATTCTTTTGATTATAAATATTTTTTTTGCTCCTTTTTTAAAAATAATTTAAAAAGTAGAAAACCTAAAATGGTTACAATCATAAATATTAAATTTATGCTTACTTTTTTTATAAAATTTATTATCATATGCATTCCTCTTTCTAAATATTTTTTTTAATAAACTACTGCAAGTATAAGCTGAAATCATAAAAAATATACCAATTATTGTAACATAGATTCTTATTTTTTGTTTCAATTTTTTTCCAACTTTTTTCTTTCGTATTTATTATATCATTAAAAATTATATTTGTTTCTTACAATATCGTCATAAAAAAATCTTCTCTATAATAAGAAAAGATTTATTCATATAAGCATCCTTTTGAATCTTTTTGGATTCTTTCACCATATAGAAAAACATATGACATACTGTATAGAAATAAAATATAAATAAAATCAATCATTTCAAAACCTATGTTTAAATCAATATTTAAAACTAATTCACAAAAAGATCCTGTTATGCTCGGAACTATTATAGTAATAATCATATATTTTGCCATTTTTTTAATATGTAGTACGTTTTCTAAGGTAAAAGGTGTCTCACCATGGTAAAAATTTGTAAATAGTTTTTCTAAATGCATAAATGTAAGATATAAGAAAATTAATGTGATTCCTAAGATGATAAATGCAAATTCTGTAAAAAGAATTAATACGAATAAACTATGGGTTTCAAGTGTTGTTAATAAAGATTTTAATGGCATGATTTCATTGTATCCTACTAATGTAATTTCATTTTTTTTATCTTTCAGCCAGATTTCTTCTTCTCGAACTTCATACTGTAATTTTTCATTAAAAACTGTAATTTCGTTTTTGCCAATTTCAATGTTTTTTGAAATAAATGGAAGGACAATTAATAATATTGCTACTAATATGATTACTCCTAGAGATATTATTTTTAATATTTTTCCTAAAATGTAAATTAACTTACTTAAATTTTTCATCTTTTTTTGGTTGTCTCTTGATAATTTTGCTACATTCATTTTTACCTCTTCTCCTAAATGATCTAAGTCTATTAAATTGGCATGAACTAAGTCGTTCATTTTGCAATGAAAAATATTGCATAATAGAAGTAAATTTTCCATACTTGGATAGGATTCTCCACATTCCCATTTCGATACACTTTGACGAGTTACACCTATTTTATCGGCTAATTGTTCTTGACTTATTTTTTTTAATTTTCTTAAACTTTTTAAATTTTCTCCAAATTTCATATAAATTCCCTCCTTACTACATTTATTTTAAAAAAAATTTTCGTTTTTTTCTACCAACTTTTAGTTGCATATGAAAAACGAAAATACTATTTTTAGATATTTAAGATTGTTTTAATTTTTTCTTTGAAATTAAATTTGTTCCTATTGAAAAAATAATTATAAATCCTATCAGAATTGCAAAGTTTGTTATTATCGGATGAACTTCCTTTAAAGAAATTTGTTCTAGGTTGCTAATTAAATCATTGTTTTTTATGAACCAGTATGAAGGTAATACATGTGAAATTTTTACAACACTTTTTGGTAAAAATTCCATTGGTACAAAAGCACCACATAAAAAGCTTGAACCAAGTGCAACTACATTTACGATACCACTTAATGCTTCTTTATTTTGACTTACATTACCAATTAATAATGCAATTGATAAAGCACACATACTGAAAATGAATGAATTGATCATGAAAAATAAGCCATGGTAAGACAACATAGTTTTTCCAATTAATACAAATCCTAATAACACATATAATAACCATAAAATAATAGTAAATAAACCATTTGATAAGAAAAGAATCCGATTGTACTTTTTATAATTTAGACTACTCACTAATGTTCTTTTTTTTATTTTCTCTTCTTTAAAAATTGTTAACATTAAGCATATTACAAATACCAAACCTGCTAGTATTGCATAATTCGAAAAATTAAAATAAAGCTTTGCTTTTGATAATGAGGATCTATCTAATGTAGAAGTTAATTCTACTGTTACTTTTTTATTTAATGTTTCATTTATTTGCTCTATTACTTTTGTTTCTTCTAATTGTTCATTTAAATAAATTTTTTGAATACGAAGATATTTTTCTAAAAGCATTTTTTCTAAACTTGCTGTGTAATCTCCTGTACTTTGAATTTCTATTTCACGATTTATACCATTTAATGTATCTATTCGGTAATTTTTAGGAATTTTAATTATCATTGAAACATCACGATAAAATAAAGCATCTTCTAATTTTTCTTCTTTTATTTCTTTTACTAAACTAACAGATTTTAGATAATCTACTAAATTTTTTGTAAGTCCAATATTTTCATCTTCTAAAAGTATGTAAATATCTGTTTTTTCTGCATAAAAATTTGTTGTAGTTTCACCATTTTCCATGTTGAAGTAAGCAAAAATAAGCAATATTAAAGTATATAATAAAATTATTCCTTTGTTTTTGTTTAGTACTTTTAAAAATGTTTTAAATACTATCATATTTTTGCCTCCTAAGCTCTTCTATTGATAAAATTATCAATAATGCTGAAAATATAAGTAAACTTATTACATTGAAGTAAAATTTTGTATTCGTTTGATAATAGTATAAGGAATATAGGCCATCTGTTATCATATTAGCAGGATTTAAATAATTAATTATCGGTATATTTTTGTCTATTTGATATTTCATTGTTATTCCCATCATTCCTGAAAAAAATGATCCTGACATAGTAACTGCCAATAAAATACCAATTTTTGTATTTTCATTCGTTTTTAGTAATGTCGCGATTATACATCCTAACGCAACTCCTGCCAAACTTCCTAAAATAGACAATAAGAAAATGAAAAATATTTTGTTGCCATAATCTACATTTAATACAAATATTGTATAAATAAATAATAATGCTAGTCCTAGAAGCTGTACCAGAAAGCTTGCTAAGACACTACTAAAAATAACATTTCTTTTTTTCGTTGGTGCAACTGCAATTCTTTTACCTGTAGAACACATATTGGCTAAATTATTATTTATACTTGTCATGGTAAGCATTCCACCATATAAGCATGTCATTGCAATTAATGTATAAAATTCAACCATTGTATAACTTAGGTTTGTTGGAGAGTTATCTTTTAAAGATACAGTTGTATTTTTTAATATTTCTTCTACTTCTTTTTGAACTTGTATTTTTAAAAACTCTATATTTCCATCAAATTCGGGTTTTGATAATCCATCAATTATTTTTTCTTTTTGTATTGTTGTAGCAAGAGATATTTCTTCAACGATACTTTCTGTAACAGTTTTTAAAATAGTTTCTTCTATTCCGTTTTTAGAAACAACTACTTTTGGATTTTCAGATAATATGACATATCCAATAATTTCTTTATCTGATAATAAATCTTCTGCTTTTTCTTGTGATACATACTCTATATGAAAAAGCTCACTCTCCCCTTCTGAGAATGTCATATAAGCATTTTTTAAAATTTGAGTGTGATCTGTTTTTTCTTTTTCTACTATTGCTATGTTAAAAATTTCTAATTGTTCCTTTTTTTCAATATCTTGAAAGGCTAAGAAAAAAAGGTTTCCTAATATAAGAGGAAAGGCAAATGTCCAAAAAATTAATGGTTTATTTTTTAATAAATTTTTTAAAGTATATTTAAAATTATGCCAAAACATTAGTCTCTAAGCTCCTTCCCTGTAAGATATAGAAATACATCATTTAGGCTCGGTCTCTCAGAGAATATTTTATTATATTTGATTTTATTTTGATTTAAATATTCTAAAAGCTCTACTACATTATTTTTTCCTTTTTTATAAACTATTTGTAATGTGTTGTTTTCATAGCTTATATTTTCAACATTTGGAAAATGTTCTATTTCTTTTATGTGTGATTTTTTTAAATCCATTATTTCAATTGTAACTTTTTCTTCTATTTTAGCTAATTTTTTTAATTCGTCTTTGTCTCCTGTTGCTAGAATTTTACCATTATCTAGTATGATTATTCGATCGCACAATATTTCTACTTCTTCCATATAATGTGTCGTATACACAATTGTTGATCCTAAATCTCTTAATTTTTTTATTCCTTCTAAAATACTATTTCTACTTTGAGGATCTACTGCTACAGTTGGTTCATCTAAAAAAATTAATTTTGGTTTATGAGCAATTCCACAAGCTATATTTAGTCTTCTTAAAAGTCCACCTGATAATTGTTTGGGATAATAATTGGTAAATTCATTTAATTCTACTAAATCTAATGCATCTTTTATATATTCTTTTCTCTTTTCTTTGGAATTTATGTAAAGTCCACAAAAATAATCTATATTTTCATAAACTGTTAAATTATCAAAAACTGCTACATCTTGAAAAACTACACCTATTTGTTTCTTTACTTCATATGCAGTTGGGGACATTAATGTATTAAATATTTTGATTTCTCCTTTTTCATAATTAAGCAAAGATAAAATGCAATTTATTGTTGTTGATTTACCACTTCCATTTGGACCTAATAGTCCTAAAATTTCTCCTTCTTTTACTTCAAATGATAGGTTATCTACTGCTTTTACATCTTTATATTTTTTCGTTAAATTTTTTATTTCTATACAATTCATATTCTTACTTCCTTTTTCATATACATTATATAATAATTTTTTAGATTTTGTTGTTATCTTTGGTCTATAATTTGAGCACCACTTGCAGCAAATGTATTCGGATCAGAAGGTGCTATATTATTTTCTATTATTCCATTTTTTATATAGACTGTAGTTGATGAAGTAGCTCCTTGTTCTCTATTCGCATAAATGCCTCCACCACGCCACCCGTCTGTACTTCCTGTTACTGTATTATTTTGAATGGATCCACCATTCATAATCATAACTGTGTCAACTTCAGTAGTAGTTATAAAAATTCCACCACCATATTTTGAAGTTTTATTATTAGAAATCACTCCACCATTCATGATAAAAGTTCCATTTTCAAAAACAATTCCTCCACCATTTTGATTATCTATTGCTCCTATATTTTCATTATAAGAAATAGTACCTGAATTTAAATTCAAAATACTTCTATGTACAAAAATGCCAGCACCATTAGACCAAACTCCATTTTGAGATGAAGTTTTATTATTTATAATATTTGCTCCATTTATATTTAATGTACTTTGCCATACAACCACACCCCCACCTAAAGCACCAGTATTGTTTAATTCTGTAACATATTTTCCACGATTATTATTTTTAGTTATAGTGGTTCCCTCATTTAAATTTAATGTTGAATTGTGTGCTTCAATTAATGCTCCACTAGAAAGGACTTCATTTCCATCAAAGATAATATTTGTAGTTGTAATTGTATTTGAGTTTGTAATGTCTAAAACTTGTGCTGTGAAACTTGGATCTTTTAAAATAGTATAAATTTCACTCCCATTACTTCTTAATGTCACATTCTTATTCTCAATATCCATATTCGTTGTACTTGTGGCTGTAATATCAGATAGAAGTAAAATACTTCCACCACTCTTTA
>CAOJCV010000015.1 GCA_948432605.1 uncultured Mycoplasmatota bacterium
AAGTAAAATATATACGATATATAAAATATGTAGTCAAAAAACTGAATTTAAAGAAGTAAGTAATACAAGCAGTAGTTGTCCATCATGTGGGGAAGCATCTTATAAAGTAATATCAAAAAAATATGATAAATATTTTCTAGAATATGTATGTGATACCAAAGAAGACGTAAAAAGTTGTAATAAACCATCTTGTGATACAACCCCACCAACAATAAATGTAACAAAATCAAGTAATTGGGTACAAAAAGCAACAATAAAAGCGACAATAAGTGATCCAAGTAATGTAGTAGGATATGTATGGCAAACAAGTGCAATCCCTCCAAGTAGTGGATGGATAAGTGCTAATAGTAGTAGCATATCAATATCAAAAGAGTTTACATACAATCAAACAATCTACTTATGTGCGAAAGATGGAGTAGGAAACAAAGGGTGTCAAGAAGTTAAAATAGAGAACATTGATACTATAAAACCACAAGCTAAAATGACTGTAACTCCAGGAGTAAACAGTATTACAATAGATGCAAGAGGATCAACAGATGTTGGATCTGGAATTAAAACATACTATTTTAGTAAAGATGGTGGGGTAACATGGAAAACATCAAATTCTTTTCAATATACTTTTATGAATCTAAATTTTACGTTATATTCTATTCAAGTAAAAGTAGTGGATCAAGTAGGAAACGTAAGTAATGTAGTAAGTGAAATGATTACACCACTAAGTGATCATCCTACTGCTACAAAAATGACTGGAGATATTCCACCTGCACCTACATATGCCAATAAAATGGTTTATGTTCCATTAAATAGCAGTCAATTTGTTGGAATACAATATCGTGGATGGAATGCCGATGATAAATCTGGAAGTACAGACTCTTGGATAGATGCAATAGTTTATACTGTAAATAAAAATCATATAACAGCAGGAAAAAAGACAAGAGTTTTAAGTGGTGACAATGGTTCTGGATTTGAAGAACCAGCTTTAGTTAGATTAACAGATAGCACGATAGGAATATTAGGTGGCAGTGTTTTAAATGTGAAAAAAGTAAGTAGTAGTGAAACGGATGTTGGATCTAGAAACTGGGATTTTTCCATCTTAAAAGTAAGTGGCTCTAATATCTGGGTATCAAGTACACGAGATATCCCTATAAGTGATAGAAGTTATAAAGATGTAGGAGGTCTAGCTTGTGAAGGAAGTAATCATTGTATCGCTGCCATAGAAAGAAGAAATCCAACCAAATGGACTCATCGAGCTTTAGATATTTCTGGAGATACAATTACAAACATGTATGTTCCTTTTGAACCCGGGTCTACATCAAAATTACTCTATAATAGAGAATTAGCTATTTATAATGAACAAGAAAATAAAGGAGGTTGCAAAGCAACCCAATCTTCTTCAAGTAGCGAAAGAATAACATTTAAAGGAAAATGTCTAGAACTAAACGAAACTAGAAGAAATACTTATTTATATTATGACGATAAAAAACTTGATGTGGATGTAAGTGGGTATTATAGTTTACTTGCTTTAGATGATAATCAAATTGTCCTTACAGGAACTGGTTTTAATTTTTATAAATACGAAAACGGCACATTTGTATATGATTACACATTAACAGGAATTAATACATCTGATACACTGCATGTTGGAAATAGCATTTTAGCATTTTCAGATGATAGTTTATACAAAATTGTTCCAGGAAATTAAATTAAGTTTTTGATTAATAAAAAAATTCTTTAAATGATAAAACTTTAAAAGCAATTTTTTTGCTTTTTTCTTTTAAAAAAAAATGATATGATTATAATAGAAAGAAAAGGGATGACTATGGTATTAAAAAAGCCTTATGCATTTTTAATTAAACATTTCAAAATAATTCATTTGCTACTTAGTATACCATTAATATATCTAGTTATTAGAACAGGCGCAATAACCTCTTTCTTAAGTAGCTATGTTTCAGCAAATTATTATACAAACATCACAAATATAGCAGGTACATATATCAATTATTTTATGTATTTAGCAATGATTTTAATTTTAATCTTAGTGATACCAATTTATTTTTTAATGAAGAAAAAAGAAAAAGATACAAAATTATATTTCTTCATTATATTATATTATTTAGGATTATTTGTACTAGTTTCGGTTTGTCATAATGCATTTGTATTACTAGAAGCTGGAGAATTAGAGTCTCAAACAGTAAGAGCATATCGAGATATTTCCTTTGCTGTTTATCTCCCTCAGTTTTTCTTTATTGCTTACACTTTAATGCGAGGAATAGGATTTGATTTAAAAAAATTTAACTTTGAAGAAGATGTCAAAGAATTAGAAATTACAGATGTTGATAACGAAGAATTTGAACTTGTTTTTGGTAAAGATGCCTATAAGTATAAAAGAACAATTCGTCGTTTCATAAGAGAATTTAGATATTATTTTTTAGAAAATAAATTTATTTTTTCATTAACCTCAGCAATAATAGTGATTTTAATAGGAACTCTTTTGTATTTAAACTACGGCGTATATCATAAAACATTTCGTCAAACCCAGAAAATGAGTCATAATGGACTAACCATATCAGTAGTAGATTCAGTGTTATCAAATTTAGATTTAGGTGGTAACATAATTGATGGAAAATATTATATCGCGATTGCTTTAAAAATAAAAAATGGTACAAAAGAAATAACTTCACTAGATTATGAAAATTTTCGAGTAGAGGTAGCAAATCGATCAATCATGGCAACACTTGATCGTTCAAGTTATTTTGCTGATTTAGGAATTCCTTATAAAAGAGATACAAAACTTATGCCAAATACAGAAGATACATATGTTTTAACATATGAAATAGAAAATGAATTAATAAATAAACCAATAGTTTTACATATACTAGAATCAATAAAATATGAAATAGGAAGTGTCACCCCGATCTATAAAAATGTTAATTTGAAATATGATATAATTACTGAAAATAAAGAAATAAAAACAACAGATTTTAATAAAATATTAGAATTATCAAAAACAAGGTTAGGGTTAGTACAAATTCAGTTAAAAAAAGCCTATATAAAAAAATCATATGAATATACATATAACAATAATCTTAAAAATCGAGTGTCAGCTTCGTCATCCAAAAAATTACTAGTATTAGAAAACATGTTTTCAATTGACAAATATACTGAATATTATAAAGCAAGACATGGTGCCTCAAGCTTTGCAACAGATTTCTTAAAAGTATCATATGAAATAAATAACCAAAAGAAAATTGTAAAAATTGTAGACAAAACACCGAAAGAATTATTAGATACTTGGGTATTAGAAATACCAGAAGAAGTAAGCTATGGTAAAAATTTAGAATTAATTGTCGGTTTACGAGGAAGTATCTATAAAATGTCAATTAAATTGTAATCAAAAAATTATTATGTTAAAATAAATTAGGAGGATAGACATATGGAAAAAGAATTATATAATGAATTTATGAAAAATTTAGAAAAAAAATTGAATGAAAGAGATCAAAAAATAAAGAGCAAAGAAGAGTTAATTAAAGATATAAAAGATTTTGAAGAGTTACTTCCAGAGCTAGAACAAGTAATCAGGGAACTAGAAACGAAGTATGATGAGACAAAAACAGAAGAAATAAAAAAAGAATTAAACTCTTATCTAAAAGAAAGAGAAGTATATTTTGATACTATACAAACATTTCGTAACAATTTAACTTCATTAAATGAAAGTCTAGAACAAGAAGAAAAATTAATTTCAGATCTTTATAAAAGAAGAGAAATTGAATTTGATTTAAAAAGTTTTGAGCAAGTATCACCTTTTGAACCTGTAGTTAATGTTAGAAATCAAAATGGAGAAATAACGCGTATCCCAAACGGTAGTGAGAATGCTTATCAAATGAGATTAGCAGACTTCGAGGAAATTAATGATATGATTGTCGCAGAATTTGTAGATTATGAGATGTATGATGTAGAGGAAGAAGAATCAAAAGATGTCGAAGTTGCATCAGCTTTTGAAATAGAAAAAGCAAAAGAGAAAAGTGAATTAGAAGAAAAAAGAAAAGAATTATTAAAGAATTTGACTGAAATTGAACAAGAAAAAGGTAAAAAGAGAACTTTAGAGTATACATATAGAAATGAAAAAAGAAGAGTTTCTATTCCAAAAAGACTTGCCGGAAAATATAATTATCTTTTGTCTCAACTAAAATCAGTAGAAAAAGCTTTGGAAGAATATTTACCAACAGTAAAATTTGAACAAGAACTATATGAAACAATGACTGAAGAGCAAAAGAAAAGTTATATTGCAAATTTAATGTTACAAATGGAAGCTCGTGCTCAAACTACATTAAATAAAACTTATGTTCAAGGAAAATACATTCCAACAGAATATAAAAAAGTATATGAAGACTTAATACATTTATTAAAAAGAGATCCAAAATATCTAAAAAGCTATTCTTATCCAATTGATTGGCCATCAGTATCGACTATGACTGTAGAAGAAAGAAAAAATTATTTTGAAGATCTAATGAACAAATACATAGAAGCTGGAAAAGAAAATGGAATCGCATTAGAGTATGAAAATAATACATACATTTTAAAAGAAAATGATATAGTGGCATTTAAAATATGCTATGAAGAATATCAAAAAAGCTTAAAAGAATTACAAGAACAAGAAGACTTTAAAATTAATTTAGACGAAGAATTCTTGAGTAATTTAAGTGAGGAAGAATTAAAAGCATACTATGTTAATGCAATGGAATCAATAACTAAGAAAAAATGCATTGATAAAATGAGTTATACAGTAGGAGGAGTAACATATACATTTGATAAAAAATATCAAAGTCTGTTCATAGATATCGCAAGCCGTTATGATAGATTAACAAACAAAAATAAAAAATTTGAAATTTTAAAGGGAAAGATAAAGCCATTAAATATAAATAAAATTAAAGACCAAATAAAAAAACATGCTGTAAAAATTATGTTAGGTGTTGCAACAATCGCGGCTCTTGGAGCAGCTTATGTGAATAATAAAAATAATAAAGAAGCTTTAGAAGAGCAAAAAATTGAAAGTGTAACAAATAATCTTGCGAAAGGATTAATGAGTAAAATTAACATTCCTGAAGAAGCAGTGACAACAGAATTTAATCAAGAACTAAAAGAAATGTTAACTGAAACAAGAGAAGAAATCCAACATTTAAAAAAAGAAGAACCTTCTATAAATTGGAGTAATATAAGTGATTTCACAGTAGGACAAGAAAATGGTTTATCAAATGTTTTACTAGGTGATGAAGAAAAAGCCGTAAAATTAAAATATCCAAATGATGAATATAGAATTGTAACTCGTACATATGAAATGCCTAATAATGAAGTAAGAAAAGTAAATATGGAAAGTGAAGAAGCTATGAGCTTAATTAACGAAATAGAATCATTAGGAGGAGCTTTAAAATCAGTAGATGCGGTTGCAAGAAGTGGAGAAGAAGACTATGCAATAAATAGAATTCCTACAGCAACATTTACAATTAACGATCAATTAAATCCTACTGAAATGGGAAGAGGTAGATAAATATGAATCATGAACTATATGACATTCTAACTTTGGATGAAAAAAATTATACAATTGCTTCAATTATAGTAGAAAATAATTATGAATATTTTTTATTAATAGAAATAAATGAAGACGAAGAAATAAATCCAAATGAAATAAAAATTATGAAAAGACCTTTAGAAAACAACTTTGATCAAAAAAAATTATATCCTGTAGAAGATGAAAAGGAATTTCAAAAAGTTTCTAAATTATTAGAACATGCAATGTTAGATGATATAAAAGAGGTAAAATAGACTCTTTTTTTCATAAAATAATATTGATAAAAAATAAGAATATTTGTAAAATAAAAGTAGTAGGTGAAAAACATGTCAAAGAAAAAAATAATATTAACAGGAGATAGACCAACAGGTAGGTTACACTTAGGACATTTAGTAGGTTCATTACAAAATCGTGTAAAACTACAAAATGAAGGAAATTATGATGAAATGTATGTCATGATTGCAGATGCACAAGCATTAACTGACAATGCAGATAATCCAGAAAAAATTCGTGAAAATATAATTGAAGTAGCCCTTGATTATCTTTCAGTGGGAATAGATCCAAAAAAAGTAACTTTATTTATTCAATCTCAAATATCTGCATTAACAGAATTAACATTTTACTATAGCAATTTAGTAACAGTTTCACGATTACAAAGAAATCCAACTGTCAAAAATGAAATAAAAATGCGAAATTTTGAAGCTAATATTCCAGTAGGATTTTTTACATATCCAATTAGCCAAGCAGCTGACATTACAGCATTTAAAGCAAACATTGTTCCAGTAGGAGAAGACCAATTACCAATGATAGAACAAACAAGAGAAATTGTTCGTAGTTTTAATCGGATTTATGGAGATACTCTCATAGAACCAGAAGCAGTATTACCAACAACAAAAGCAGCTTTTCGTTTACCAGGGGTAGATGGTAATGCGAAAATGAGCAAAAGTTTAGGAAATGGAATTTACTTAGCAGATACAGAAGAAGAAGTAAAAAAGAAAATTATGAGCATGTATACTGATCCAAATCATATACATATAGAAGACCCTGGAAAAACAGAAAATAATACTGTATTTACTTATTTAGAAGTATTTGCAACACCAAAAGATTTTGAAAATTTTTTACCAGAATATAAAAACTTAGAAGAATTAAAAAGTCATTATGAAAAAGGTGGACTAGGAGATATCACAATAAAGAAATTCTTACTTAATGTTATGGAAAGAATACTAAAACCAATAAGAGAAAAAAGATTCTTTTATGAAAACAGAATTGAAGAAGTATATGAAATTTTAAAAGAAGGATCAAAAAAGGCAGAAAGAAAAGCAAATGAAACATTAAATGAAGTAAAAAGCGCTATGAAAGTAAATTATTTTGAAGATAAAGAACTTATGAAACAACACATTAATAAGTATAAAAAATAATAAAAAATTTAGAATCATCAAAAAGATGGTTCTTTTTAATAACTTATATATTATTTGAATTATATTGATAAAAAAAGAAAAATTAGGATGGAAAAAAAGAAACAAGTGAAACACTTTGCATGTTATAATGAATTTACTTAAAAGAGGTGTTTTATGATTATCAAAGAAATTCAAATTAAAGAATATTTAACAAAGTCAAATCTTCCATCAAGTGATTATGTTATCAATCCTTATGTTGGTTGTCCACATGGATGCAAATACTGCTATGCCTCATTTATGAAAAGATTTACGGGTCATAAAGAAGATTGGGGAACTTTTATAGATATCAAAAAATGTAAAAAGAAAATTGATTTAAATAAAATAAGTAAAAAAGCTGTATTTTTGTCTTCTGTAACAGATTGCTATAATCCATTAGAAGAAAAATATGGATTAACGAGAAATATTTTAGAACAATTAATAGAATCAGATTGTTATTTATCTATTTCTACAAAATCCAAGCTAATACTAAGAGATATGGATTTATTAAAACAAATCAAAAATTTAACAGTATGCATGTCGATTAATACATTAGATGAGAATTTTAGACAAGATATGGATAATGCAAGTTCAATCAAAGAAAGATTAGGTACTTTAAAAAAATTACATGAGAATGGTATTAAAACAGTTTTATTTATGTCCCCTATATTTCCTTTTATTACTGAATGGAAAGAAATAATTGAAAAATCTAAAAATTATATTGATGAATATTGGTTTGAAAATCTTAATTTAAGAGGGCAATATAAAGCTTATATAATGAATTACATAAAAGAAAGATATCCTAAATATTATGATAATTATGTTACGATTTATCTAAAAAATGATAAAAAATATTGGCATAATTTAACAAATGAAATCAACAATTATTGTGATAAAAACAACATAAATTACATTAATTATTTTTATCATGAAGAGTTGGTAAAGAATAAAAAAGAGCTACAAAAATTATAATTTATACAAGATAGAAAATTATGAATCAGAAATGAATCAAGTTTTTAATCGAAGCGAAAAAGAAACATATACAGATGAAAATATAAAAAAGAGTGTATTTACAAGAATTGGATCAAATGACTATGGATATAGTATAGAGAACATGACTTATCACGATACCTATTTTGGTACAAAATTTATGGGTGAAGAAGTTATTCATTGGGAATTGAATTATTATGGAGAAATCAATGGACAAAGTGCTTAGACCAGCACTCATGCAAGTAGGAGAAATGATATAATTCCTGTAAGAGGACCAAAAGAATAAACAATGAACATAAATATACATTAATATTTCAGGAAATATTGATAATTTGAAGGGGAAGAAACTATTTATAAGAATGATATAAAAATTTACAACTTAAAATACCATAGTGGATTAATAAAGAAATAAAAAGTTATCTTTGATTTGATAACTTTTTTTCAATTAATGATATAAATTCATAAATTAAGAATGATAAAACAATAAGTATAATAATACCACTCATCACAAGAGTTAAATTAAATACTTGAGTACCATAAATAATTAAATATCCTATTCCACTTTTACTTACTAAAAATTCTCCCATAATTACCCCAATTAAAGTCATAGAAATATTAATTTTTAAAGAAGATATAATAGTTCTTTTAGATTCAGGAATAATTAAAAAGCGTAAAACTTGTGATTTAGAAGCACCTAAAGTACGTAAAAGTTTTAACTTCACTTCATCTACTCCTATAAAGCCATTATAAATATTCATAATACTAACAATTAGATTAATTAATAAAGCCATAACAATAATACTTTTTGTATTTGCGCCAGTCCAAATAATTATAATAGGTCCAAGAGCAACTTTAGGAAGTGAATTAATCATTGTTAAAAAAGGATCAATAATTTTAGCAAAAGTGGGCAATTCATAAAGTAAGATAGCGATGACAAAACCAGCAGAAATACCGATTGAAAAAGCTAGAATAACTTCATATAAAGTAGTTCCAATATGCTTTATGAGTTCACCAGATTGAAATAAATTCCAAAGAGTGTTCCAAATTCTAGATGGACTTGAGAAAATAAATGGATTTAAAATCTTTTTACTCGCAAGAACTTCCCAAGCAAGAAGAAATATTACAACAATAGCAATTTGAGAAGCAAAAATAATTCTCTTTTGTTTCTTTTTCTTTTTTAAAATTTTTAAAGCTTCTTCAGACATTAATATCTAAATCCTTCCATATTTTATTGTAATATATAGAAAATTCTTTTGCTTTCCTATTTTCAATAGGAGTACTTTTATTCGAAAGCAAAATAGTATAAATTTTCTTCACATGACATGGTCTTTTTGAAAGAACAACAACTCGATCTGACATAGAAATTGCTTCTGCAATATCATGGGATACCATAATTGTAGTAATTCCTTCTTTTCGAATAATTCTATAAACATCATCTGAAACAGCAAGTCTTGATTGATAATCTAAAGCAGAGAATGGTTCATCTAAAAGTAAAATATCAGGTTTTAAAGCAAGCGTTCTAATTAAAGCAACTCGTTGCTTCATTCCACCAGAAAGATCACTAGGATATTTGTCATTAAATTCACTTAACTTATAAGTATCAAGAAGTCTTTTGACATATTCTAGATTTTCAAAAGTATCTTTTTTCTTTATTTTTAAACCTAAAATAGCATTTTCATAAATAGTAAGCCAAGGAAACAAAGCATCACTTTGTAACATATATCCAATAACAGGATCTTTTTTAGAAAACTTAAATTCTCCACTAGTCGCATGATCTATACCAGATAAAATACTTAAAAGAGAAGATTTTCCACATCCACTTGAACCAACGATTGTAGTTATGCTTCCTTTTTCAATTTCTAAAGTTATATCTCGAATGGCCTCAATACTTTCTGATTCTGTAATATAATTCTTACTTATGTGTTTAATATCTAATAATTTACTCATTTGATAAATTATAAATTAAAGTATCATATGGTACATAATCATCCAAAAGTTTATTTTCAATCATTAATTTTTCCAAATTTTTGAAATCACTTTCAGTAATAAAAGTTGTTTTATACCAACTATCGCTTTCTTTATAACGACGTACAATGCTTTCTAATGAAGATAAACTAGTATCTTTAAATTGAGGTAAAATAATTTCTGCAATTTCAGCTTCTGAATGCGTACTTACAAATTCTAAACCTTTATTTAAAGCATTATTGAATTTTTTTAGCAAATCTTTATTATCATTAAGATAACTTTTCTTAGTATAAAAAGCAGTATAAGGCATAACACCAGATTTCTCTCCAATAGACGCTACAACTTTACCAAAACCTTCGCTTTCTAATTTTGTCGCGTTAGGTTCAAAAAGATTTACATAATCTCCAACTCCAGCAATGAAAGATCCCGATAATGCAGCAAATTCAACAGAATAATTTAATTGGACTTTAGAGATATCCACACCAGCATTTTTTAAAGCATTTAAGAAATTTAATGCAGGCATTCCACCTTTTCTTCCAACTAAAACTTCTTTTTCCTCAAGATCTTTCCAGTTAAACTTATCAGATTTTCCAATAATAAACTGCCCATCACGTTTTGTTAAACCAGCAAAAGTTACTAAAAAGTTTTCTTCTTTTCCCTCATACACATAAATGGCACTTTCAGGTCCAGCGAATCCAACCTCAACATCACCAGATAAAACAGCCGCAGCAACTTTGTCTGCACCAGGTGTAAGCAATAACTCAATTTCAATTCCTTCTTCCTTCATATAACCATTTTCAATAGCTACATAAAGTGGAGCATAAAATGCACTGTGAGTAACTTCAGCAAGACGAATACGTGTTAAATCGGTTTTTTCCTCATTTTTAAACATAGTAAAAGTAATTACCAAAGAACCAATAAGAACTAAACCAATAATAGTAGCAATAACTTTCTTTTTCAAAACAAATTCCTCCTTTATTGTTCCATGGTAGTATATGAAATATTATAAAATTAAGTGAATCACAAAAAAATAAGTTTAGAAAGAATATTTTTCAAATCTAAAAAAATAATACTACAAGTTAGCATAAATTAGAGGTTTTGCAAATATCTAAAAAATATTTTTTACAAACTATTTACAAAAAAATTTTAATTTGCTATAATTGTCACAGAATAAAGGGAGTGTGACTGACTTATGACAGTGAGTACTGAAGCATTATTAGATAAATTATATAATTTACGTGGTACAGATAGTGACATTTTAAAAGAAATGGACCGTCAAAAAAATAAAGCAGAAGAAACAAAGGCTAGAACAACAGATGAAAAAGCAAAATTGCAAACCAATATTGCTGATATGAAACAACTTCGCGAAGAATTACAAGACCAAGGAGAAAAATTAAAAGAAACTCTTCAAGGCATTCATCGTGAAGACTATGAAACGGTTTTATCTAGACTACGAATCGATTTTGATCCAAAAAATTTATTAGATAAATTAGAACGTAATCTACCAAAAACAATTGAAACTGTAGAAAGAGATACAAAAAAAGCAGAAGATGAACTTGTAAAAGTGGAAGATGAAATGAATTCTGCAATTACTACAATTGAAGAACTTGGTATAAGAAAAGACACTGCTTTAGCAAATCAAGAAAAATTAAATGAATATTTTTCACTTGCTTTATCAGGACATATTAATATTACAAGAGATTCTATAACTTCATTATTAGAAGAATTTGGATTTAATGAAGAAGAACAAAGAGAAACTGCTAAAATATTAATGTTCCCAGAAGATGCATTATTCCAATATGATGAAAAATATCAATCAAAAGAAAAAGCAGGAAAATCTATTTCTGAAGTAATTCAAGAGGCAAAAACAATGGTAGAAGAGCCTGTAATAAATGAAGAAGAACCAAAAACTGAAGAAATAATAGAAGAACCAACAATTGAACCAGAATATGTTGTTCAAGATCCAAAAGAAGAATTAATACGTACATTAAGTGAAAATGGAATTGATTATTTAGATTTTTCATCAGATGAAGTAACTAAATTATTAGAAAACTTTAATCAAGAACAAATTGTAAAAAATATAGAATTTGTAAAAAGTAAAGGAATCGATAAAGATATATATGTAAATCATATATCATTAATGTATGATAGAGATCTTGAAAGAAAAATTGAAGTATTAATAAATGTTGGAAAAGAATTACAAGATATCTATTTAAATCCTACTGTATTAGTAAAATATGATTTAGATGAATTAAATAGAAAAATTGAAGCTATTAGAAATATGGGAATGAATCCATCAGAAGTTCCACTTATGGTTTATTAAGGAGGCTGTGATCATGATAAGTGAATTAATACGAAATATAGAAACAAAAGTTGAAACAACCCAAACACAAAAATTAGCTGCACTTATTAACAGTGGAATGTGTAGAGAACAATTTGATTTAGTAAGCTTTTGTGAAACAAGAGGATTAGATTTAACAAATCTATGGAAAGTTTCAAGATTATATCAAATCGGAGAAACATCACTTGTTGATTTTTGGAATTATTGTTTACAAAATAATCCTGGATTATTAGAAACAGTAAAAGATCCAGATAAACTTTATCAAAATATTATAACAGCGCAAAGTTTATCATCAAATGGAAATTTAAATTTTCTAGAAATGGTCAATTTTAATACAGATGAAATTAACAAACTAGAAAGAAACATGACTTCTATCATGGCTGGATCAATTAATGAGAATAAAAAATTAGTAAAAGCAAATATAAAATATTTAACAGAACTAGGTGTTAAAAATGTCCAAGAAATATTTGGCGAATATTATGAATTATTCTTAATGGATCACAGTAACTTTACTGGAATATTTAACAAATATGATCCAGAAGATTTAATTGAAAAATTAGTGAAAAATATAGCTATTGTAGAATATTTATAATTTTATAGATATTCTTTTTTTCTGGAATTTGCAAAAAAAAAGAAAATAGCATATAATAAACTTACGAGGTGGAATATGAAAATTGAGTTCGTTGAGTTATCAAATATAGCAGTAAGACAAAGTCAGTATCCTAAAGAGACTTTACCAGAGTTTTTATTAGTAGGTCGCAGCAATGTTGGAAAATCAAGTTTTATAAACGCGTTAATATGTCGTAAAAATTATGCTAGAACTTCTAGTAAGCCAGGAAAAACCCAAACTTTAAATTTTTATAATATTAATAAAAAACTTTTTTTAGTAGATGTCCCAGGATATGGATATTCCAAATTATCGAAAGACAATGATCGAAAAATTGGTTTAATGATCGAAGAATATTTAAAAACAAGAGAGAACTTATCCCATGTATTTATGCTAATTGACTATCGTCATAAACCAACAGAAGACGATATATTAATGTATGAATTTTTAAAATATTACAATATTAATATTACAATCGTTGCTACAAAATATGATAAAGTCGGGGCATCATCAAGAGCCAAACAAGATAAAATAATAAAAGAAACCTTAAAATTAGAAGAAAAAGATTTTGTACATTTTTCATCTACGACAAAAAAAGGGCGAGAAGAAATATATAAAATAATAGAAGAATCCTTAAACCATTCTTGATATTTCAAGATATTTATGTTAAATTAATTAGGAATTGGAGGAATAAATATGTCAGAAATTTTAGAGATTATCCTTTTAGTAGTTTCAGTTTTATTAATCGTATTAATATTATTACAAAGTAATAAAGCAAGTGATGCAGGTCAAATTATTACAGGAGGAAATGATAGGTTATTTGGAAATGTAAAAGAAAGAGGAATGGAATTATTTATTACGAGATTAACAGCTTTCTTAGGAACTACCTTTTTTATTATTTCATTAGTATTATTTTTAATGTAGACTTTGTAAGTCTTTTTTTTTTTTATAAAAAGATTGTCAAGAAAAAGAGGGTACTATTGTGAGACAGAAAGAATTAGAGTATAATGAGTTTAAGAAAGTGGTGATTACATGCAAGAGGAAATTCTAAATATACTAGAAAATATTCATGAAGCAAAAGATCTAATTGAAATAAATGATCTTTTAGAACTTAAAACTTCAGAAGAACTAAAAGATTTACAAGATTCATTAGAGGAACTAGTGAATAACTATATTGTGTTTAAAACTAAGAAAGACAAATATATTTTATTAAAAAATTGTCCTAGTTTAAAAATAGGAAAATATCAAGCTAATAAAAAAGGATTTGGCTTTGTAATATTAAAACAAGAAGATGATTTATATATAGATCGTGAATATACAAATGGAGCTATCGAAGACGATATTGTTTTAGCAGAAGTTATAAGAAAGGGAATTCGTCCAGAAGGAAAAATAATACGTGTCATCAAAAGAGATTTAAAAAATTTAGTAGGAGAAATAATTGAAACAAGTAAAGGACTGGCTGTAAAATTAGATGATGAAAAATTAGATTTAGAAATTAAATTAGAGAAAAAAAGTTTAAAAAATGTTGTTTCTGGAAATAAAGTTTTAATAAAATTAGTAAAAGAATTAGGGAAAAAAAGATATATTGGAGAAATCATAAAAATACTAGGGCACAAAGATGATCCAGGAATGGATATTTTATCGATTGCTTATAAATATCAAATTGAACCAGAGTTTGGAGATGAAGTAGAACAAGAATTAGAAAATATTCCTACAGAAGTAAAAGAAGTAGATTTAATTGGAAGAAGAGATTTAACTGATTGGAATATTTTTACAATAGATGGAGCTCATACAAAAGATATTGATGATGCAATTAGCTTAGAAAAAAAAGGTACAAACTATATATTAGGCGTTCACATTGCAGACGTTTCAAATTATGTAAAAGAAAACACTGCTCTTGGAGATGCTGCATATGAACGAGGAACATCTAATTATTTAGCAAATACAGTAATACCAATGTTGCCTCATAAATTATCAAATGGCATATGCTCTTTAAATGAAAATGTGATAAGACTTACATTATCATGTGTCATGACAATAGATCAAAAAGGGATCATTCAAGACTATGAAATATTTTCCTCTTATATAAAAAGCAAGAAAAAAATGACATATGATGCTGTAAACGATATCATCATGAGAAATATAATTTTACCAGGTTATGAAGAATACGCAAATACATTAAAAGAAATGAATGAACTGGCTCACATTTTAAGAAAAGAAAAAATTAGTCGTGGTTACATAGATTTTGACTTAGATGAACCAGAAATAATTCAAGACGAAAATGGAGTTGCCATAGATGTCATTCGCGTCGAAAGAGAAGATGGCGAGAAAATGATAGAAGATTTCATGATAGCAGCAAACGAAACTGTCGCATCTCATATTTATAATATGGATTTACCTTTTATTTATCGTACACATGGAAAACCAAATACTGAGAAGATTGATGATTTTACAAATCTTTTAAAAATATTAGGTTATAAACTTGAAACAAGAGTAATTGATTTAAACCCTAAAACAATGCAAAAAATACTAGGGGAATTAAGTGATAAACCAGAATTTAGCATCCTTTCTTCGATGTTACTTCGTAGTATGAAAAAAGCAGAATACACAAAAGAAAACTTTGGACATTTTGGTTTAGCTTCGAAAGCTTATACACATTTTACAAGTCCTATTAGAAGATTTCCAGACTTAACAGTACATCGCTTATTAAAAAAATATTTAGAAGAAAAAGACTTTTCTATGTCTACTATCAGTTATTTAAATAACAAGTTGGTAGAAATAGCTGAACATTCAAGTGAAAGAGAAGTCGCAGCACAATCTGCAGAACGGGATGTAGCAGATATGAAAATGGCAGAGTATATGGAAAGTCATATTGGGGAAATATACGATGGGGTAATTGATACAGTTACAAACTTTGGATTCTTTGTCGAACTACCAAACTTGATTGAAGGATTAGTACATGTAAATACTTTAAAAGGAGATTATTACAACTATGTTCCAGAATTATTAGCTATGATTGGAAAATCAACAAAGAAAACATATCGAATTGGCGACAAAGTAAAAGTTAGATGCATAAGAGCAAGTAAAGAAGCAGCCATGATTGATTTTGAATTAGTGGAGAGTAAAGATGGAAATCAAAAATAAAAAAGCTTACTTCGACTATACAATAATAAAAGAAATAGAAGCTGGTATAGAACTAGTTGGAACAGAAATAAAAAGTGTTAGAAAAGGTTCAGTAGACTTAAAAGATAGTTTCGTAACAATAAAAAATATGGAAGCTTTTATCTTAAACGTATACATTGCCAAATATGAACAAGGAAACCAATTTAATCATGAAGAAAGAAGAACTAGAAAATTACTCCTACATAAAGAAGAAATAAAAAGATTAAAAGAAGAAAAAGAAAAAGAAGGAATTAGTATAGTGCCATTAAAAATGTATATAAAAGGAAATCACGCTAAAATATTAATCGCGATTGCAAAAGGAAAAAAGCTTTATGATAAAAGAGAAACGATAAAAAAAAGAGACTTAGAAAGAGAACAAAAACTTTACTAAGTCTTTTTCAATTGATAAAATAAATGTAGATCTATACCAATGATCTAAGAAAAGAGAATTTTATGGAAAAAGAAAATCAAAAAAACGCAATAAAGAAATACAAGCAATTAACTGCAAAAAATCAAAAAGAAAAGCAAAAATTAGAAAGATTCAAAGAGATAAAAAAAATTTCAGAAGTCAAAGAATAAATAGAAATATCGAAGATTAATGGAAATGCGATATTGACTGAACAACAGATTTTACGTTCTAGCTTTCCCACTGGATGTGCAAATAAAGATTCTGAAATGACAAGTGGAGTTTATGTTTATTTAGGAAACTATTTTGAAGAGTATGGAACAAGTATTACCTTAGAAAGATATTTTCTATTTGAAACACCAGATTTTGCTTGCAGTCTTTATGCTAATTTAGAAAGTACAGTAATTTCATGTATTCCTTTTGGTAAAAAAGAAGATTTTGAAAATACTTTCACAGTTTTTCAATACCTCAATGTGATATAGGAATGTATGGAACCTATGTTTCATCAAAAGCATTTTGGAGCTTTAGAGATGATTATTGTAGAAAATTACTTGCTAGTCCTCAAAACGAAGTAATTAAAACGTTAAAAGAAGCTTATAAAAAATCTATAATTAGTGGAACTGATATTGTGTTTTCTCTAATAAAAGAGTTATAATAAAATTTAGAAAGGAATATTTATGAAGCAAGAAAATATAGAAAAAATGAAAGAAGAAAATAAAATAATTCTTAAAAAAATGAATGAAGAATTAGCGAAAAGAAAGAGATATGAAGCGTTGTTAAAGAATCCTTTAATAATGGAATTTCTAAGTCTAAAGGATTATGAATTCTTTGTCCCAATGAGTGAAGAAACAAGAATTCAAATGCTTAAACCTATAAGTATGAAAAGAATCGATAGTAATGGGATTTATGTAGATCAAGGCACCTATATAAGAACTGGTACTATGTTCAGTGAGAATGAATATATTACATTTCCTAATAATGAAGAAGCTAGTTACAAAGCATATAGAGATTTAGAAACTGGTGAGAGCGAAAATGTTTTAATAAAGGATATTGAAACTTTTGAACAAGAACATTTAGTAATTAATTTTCCAGGAGATAAAATTACTTTAAGTAATGGTTATTCGGAAAGATATTACGAATTGCAAACTTGGTTCTTTAAAGAATTGTTAACAAAACCTCAACGTGAAGTGGTAAAAAGTTTAATGGATCCAAGAACTATTGAAATGATATTGGCTGGAGAAAATATCGTTTCATTAGCCAAAGCGAAAAAGAACTAGACTTGTAAAAAAAGTCTTTTTTTATTTGCTCATTCATATATTTATTTATAAAGAGGAGCTTGAGATGAAAGAAAAAAGAAAAGTATTGCAAAACAAAAAAATAGAATTGGAAAAGTTAAAAAGAAAACAGCTTTATATAGATATTGGAATCTTTGTTTTACATGGTGAATTACAAAGATTAGAAGCTTTCTCAGATTTAAAAGTTTATATTAATTTAGAAAAAATGCAATTTACTTATATTCCTATAAAAGAAATAGTAAATTTGAAACAGAAAATATAATAATTCGAAAAAATAATAATTCAATCAAAGAAGAATGGCCAAATCTCAAAAAACTAAGTAATTGGTATAAAGCCATACAACAGATGACGCCATAAAAAATTTACTTCGTATGCAAACTAGAGATATTTAAATAACTGTTTTTAGTATGTTAACATTTAGTAGTTGTTTAATTAAAAAAACGAGTAAATTTATGAATTTATAGAACATTATCCTTTTTAAATCATTTTTTTTGCAGTTTCAAATTTTTTTCACTTGTTTTTTCTCATCTGCAAAGGTAATTTCTAAAGCTGCTATATAAATATTTATACTCGTTGATCTCTTTTCTTTAGTTATAAAACATTAAAATTTTATTCATTTACAAAAAAAGAAAAAATTATTTTTCTTCGTTTAAAGTTTGTAATTTTTCTATAGAAAGTCCCGTATTTTTAGATACTGTTTCTAAGGGAATACCGTCTTGAAGTAAGTTTTTAGCAATTTCAAGTTGTTTTTTTCTTCCACCATGTTCTTCTCCATCTTCATAAGCAATTCTAAAGCTGTATTATGCATGAGGATTTTCTCTCTTTCTTTTGAAATGGTATTTACAAAATCTGGATTATTATTTAAAGCACAAATTTTTGTTTTGTATTCTTTCACGATGGTATCATCCTTCCCAAGACTTTCAAGTTCTTTTGCATTCATATCAAGCATCATTAAATATTTATACTTATTGATGTCTTCTTTAATTCCATCACACCACAATTTTTTTAGTCTTTCCATATTTATTTGCAAAGCTTCAAAATTTGAAATCCATTCTTCCTGTTGATTAGTTAGGGAATTAATATGTTGCATTTTATAGGACTTCATAAGTGGACCATTAGGACTTAATCCATATTGTAAAACAATTTGTAAGAAAATAGTTTTTGTATCGTATCGTTCACTTTTTACAATGTTTTGTTTCCACATAGACACATGGTAAGTAAATAACTGACTTCGAACTTCTCTGCCGTGTCCTGTGACAACTTCTAAATTGATGTAAGTGCCATTTAATTCTACTACCAAATCTCGATCCTTTGCTTTTTCATTTGTTGTATCATTCTTTACAACAGTTCTAGGTAATGAAATAACTTTTGGTTTTCCACCTAAAATATTAGAAAGAATGGCTTCTAAAATAGAATAATCTTTTTCATCAATAACGACTGTTTTAAAGACTTGATCTATTTTACTTGTAAGAAACAATTTTTCCTCTTCTTGAATCAAAATAATCACCATCTCACTAAGATTTGGTGACTATCCTAAATAAACAAATAAATAAAAGCAAGTAATTCGACAAAATATGTCACAACTTGCTAAAACTGTTATTTTTCCTCTTTTTCCCTTTTTAATTCATATTCATAAAGATGACGATAAAAATCATTATGAGCTAATAACTCTTCATGAGTACCAGTACCACATACTTTTCCTTCATCAATTAAAATTAAACGATCGCTATTTACCACTGTAGACAATCTATGAGCAATGATTAAAATTGTATACTCACCTTGCATATTTTGAATAGATTCTTGAATAAGTGCTTGAGTCTCATTATCAAGAGCACTTGTTGCTTCATCAAATAAAATAATTTCTGTTTTTTGAACCAAAGCTCTAGCAATAGCAAGACGTTGACGTTGACCTCCAGATAAAGTTACTCCAGATTCCCCAACTTTTGTATCATACCCATTAGGAAGTGTTAAAATAAAATCATGTAAACAAGCCATTTTACAAGCTTTAATAATTTCTTCTTCTGTTACATCTTCTTTAATAATAGAAAAATTGTCTTTAATACTCATATTAAAAATATAAGGATTTTGACTAATGATAGATAAATTTCCACGTACAGAATCTTTATCTAATTCTTTAATAGAAATTCCATCAATCAAAATCTTGCCTTTATTAGGAAAGTAAAGACCTGCAATTAAATTGAAAATAGTCGATTTACCAGAACCACTTTTTCCAACAAAAGAAACAGTTTCATTTGGCTTAATTTCAAAATTAATCTTCTTTAAAACAGGTATATCATCATATGAAAACACAACATCTTTAAATTCAATATGCCCACTAGCCTTCTCTAAGTGTTTGACTCCAAATTTTTCTTTCGGAAAAATTTCGCCTTCTATAATGTCAAAAATTCTTTTAGCAGAAAGATTGAATTTAGAAAGATTTTCTAAAAAAGATTCTAATCCTTGAGAAATACTTAAAATATTACCACGATAAGAAAAAATAATTATCATAGTAGCGACTTCTAATTGACCATGTATAATAAAACCCATACCAAGAATAATAATTAAGAAATCTAAAATATCACGAATACTTCCATTTATTAAACGAAACTTTGCTCTTGTACGATCTAAAGTATAATTTACTTTTCCTAGATCCTCTATAATAAAATCAGCTTTATTTAAAAAACTTTTTTCAGAGTTTAAAACCTTGATATCTTTTGCTCCACGAACAAGCTCACTTATAAAACCAGAAACTTCTTCTCTTTTCTTCTTTACAATTTTCCTTTTTTCTTGAATTTTATTCATCGCATATTTTTGACCAAAAAACAACACAAACAAAAAAATCAAATAGACAATAAATATAATTTTATTTAAAAAGAAAATACTAAATAAAATTCCTATATTTGTAACAATATAAGTAACATAATCAATAATGAGCCAAAAAATGTCTGCTAAAGTTTCAGCATCATTAGAAATTCTTTCAATAAAAACACCACTAGAATTTTGATTCATAGTTTTGTTATTTATTCTTAATGTCTCTGTAGCTACTGTAATTTGGATATTACGTTTAACAGCAAAAAAATATTTATCAATAAAATAATTATTCAAATATCTGTCTAAATTTCTAAAAATCTCAATTCCTAAAATAGCTAAAGTAATCAAAAATAATTGTTCCCAAGTTTGATCAGTTAAAGCTACAATTTGCTTAGCTGATAAAAGAGGGGCTAAAATACTTATAATACTATAAAAAATACACCCTATAATAAAATAGATTAAATACTTTTTGTCCTTCTTTGCAAAGCAATAAGTCTTTTTTAAATAAGACCAACTTCCTTTCAAACTCTTCTTATCTTTTTCTTCCATACAAAAACTCCTTTCACTTTTACATTATAATGTAAAAAAAGCAAAAATAACAGCTAAAAAAAAGAGAAGAAATATGTTATAATATAAACGTATAGAAAAGGGGTATAGTATGAATGCGTTTCAAGAATTCTTATCTGCCAATTACTTATGGTTTTTAGTAATATCAATTATTTTATTATTTGCTCTAATAGGATATTTTGTAGATCAAAATGAACAAAAAAAAGGAATATCAAAAATAAATAAAGTGAAAGAACCTGAAGTAAATATTGAAGATTTACAAGTTCTTGCTCAAAACAAATCATTAAATAACGCTGTAAGTGATGCAATGAAAAACGATTTACCTCAAATGGCAAATTTTCAAAGTCAACCAAACAATATAAATATGCCTATTCCAAACAACAATATAATTATGGAGAATAATGTAAATCAAAATCAAACTGCTGCAGCACCAACTCAAATACAAAACCCAGTAGGATTTGATGTGTTAACAAAATAATATCCAAAAAGCTTTTAGTAAGAATATGTAAATATCGAGCAAAGAGAATGAATGAAGTAGAAGCATTTAGATATTATCAAAATGTAATTTCATTAAAAAGAAGAAAATAAAAAATATAGGATAATTGTCAAATAGTGTGTGTAGATACAAAAAAGTGATAATTATTGAAATAG
>CAOJCV010000016.1 GCA_948432605.1 uncultured Mycoplasmatota bacterium
CTTTTCCTTCAAAAAATCTATCTTCAGAATCCCAAAAAGTAATAGATTCTTGATAGTTAATTTGAGCACCTTTTTTTACTAATTCATCAAAAGTAAAACTTCTACAAGTTTTACGATCATCACATAAAACATATTTACCATCTTTTTCATAATAAAACATCTTACTAACGCCTATTAAAGTCTCATCATATTCTTCTTGCAGCCACTCATCAAAATAATAATCTTCATCCTCAAAAGTAATAGTTTCATTTATTAAATCAAAGTTAGCGCCAGCTTGACCAGGCTTTATAGAAAAACAAGGTCCTTCATCGTATTCGCATAACCAAAAAAGTCCATTTTCATCACGATAGTAACTACCAGCATTTACGGAAATAATAAAAGAAAACAAACAAACTATTGCAAATAAAATGCTTTTTTTCATATCTTAATTCGTCCTTTCTATTCGACATGTATCACTGTTACAAGAAGAAGTATCACAGTCAGAATTTAATAAACAATCTGTACAACAACACCATGTATTTTTATAATTACTCCATTCATTTACCATTGACAAGACAAACTGAATTAAACCTGGTAAAAAGAAAATAAATACACCTGCCATCACACGAATAGCTAAAGTTCTTACTGACTTTTTTAAAACATCTTCCTTTGATGCAGTAATCCCTTTATATAAATCAACCATTCCAAAAATAATAATCACAATCGGAACAATAGCTTTTACAAAATTCAGTATAGTTCCTAAAAACTTCATCGGCTTACGATAAGAAGGGCTTGCACAAAAATTTTTAATATCAGTATCAGTAACAGAAATATCAGGCATTTCAATTTTATCTTTATCTTCATCCTCAGGTTTTTCTACAGGAGGATTTAAAGTTTCTGATTTAAATTCGCTTCTTAATGTTGCAACAGCATAATCAGTTCCAAATTCCTTTGCCATTTTTTGAGCCATTTCTAAACTATCTGCACCATAAATACGATAGCCATCAAATCCCGCAACTGCTACATAAGTAAGATAAGGCAAACACTTTTTTTCTTTTTGAACATAATCCATAGCAACAAATTTATTACTAGTAGGAGTAACCCAGTTCAAAATATTTTCACGATTTCCACTAGATCCTGGATCTTCAGTTCTTATATCCATATAACATAAATTACTATAATTATCATAAATAGTACATCTCATACCAACAAGCCAAATATTATTATCCTCATAATCATTAGGTTTATGACTATAGACACAAGTTAATAAAGGTTCTTTGGCAGAAACCGTTGTCATAATTAAAAATAACATAATTGTAAAAGAAATTTTTTTCCACATAACAATCCCTACTTTTTTGCTCAAATTCATTATAACAATATTTTATCAAAAAAACTAGATATTTTCATTAAAAATAAGATTTATAAAAAATATAATAACAATAAAAAAACTAAAAAAATATATTATTTTAATTTCTTTAGCTTCCCATGATGAACTAAAAACACATGTTTTGATATATCCATTAATGGTTTATCATTATAAGAATCAGTATAAAACTCTTCTATTTTCTTTTCATCATATTTTTCCATAAAACATTTGACTTTATTTTCTCTAAAATTTAAAAACGATATCTTTCCTTTTTCTAAATCCAATTTAGAACACAAAATATGATCAGTATTTAAAACATCTTTAATACCATCTATTAAAAAATCTGGACTAGCTGTAATAATTGCATCATCTTTCTCAATTTTTTTCAAAATATTAGGATACAACTTTTCTATATTTTGAAGCCAAAACTCTGCAACTAATTCTTTTATATTTTCTTGATTCTCCAAAAAAGGTTTTGCATATTTTTCTAAAGCTTTTTGAAATTCTGAAATATCCATATGACACATCTTATATGAAAATAATATTTTTATAAAACTTGGTACATATTTAATAAATGATTTTTTTCTTTTTACAAAAAACATTGCAAAATCAAAAACACTTTCTCCCCCATAGATTGTATTATCAAAATCAAATACTTTCAAATTATCGTCCTCTTCCCTTTTTTTCTTCTAAATTTTCTTGACGTGTTTGCATCATACTCCACATCATCTCACGAAATCTCTGTTGAATTATTATTTTTTCTCTCAATTGTTTTTCTAAAATGGTCACTTTTCTACGCATTCTACGATATTCATTTTGACTAATTACCTGAGCATATTTATCTTTTAAAACTTGTTTTGTTCTTTCTATTTCAGAAAGTGCAAGATTCATATCACTTTCACTTGCGTCATCACTTTCCATAATATTCATAACCATCTTAAACAATCTTTTAAAAGCTACTTGAAACTGCATTTTTAAAACATTATCTGTAAGTGTACGATCTAAAATAATAATTTCTTTTACTTCAATAAAATCTTTTCTAAGTCTCATTTTCGGTTTCATCATAAAACCATCAAGAGTCAAGTTTTTTTTAAGTTTTCTTTTTATACTTCCTCTATCAACTATATAATACATGGTAACCTCCCTGTTACTTTAATAAATCGCTTCTTCTTTTTTTAGTGTTTTCCAAAGCTGCATTTAATCGCCATTCAGCAATTTTTTTATGATCTCCAGACACTAAAACATCTGGAACTTTTTGACCTCGAAAATCATATGGCTTTGTATAAACAGGATAATCTAAAAGACCATTTGAAAACGAATCAAGTTCATGAGAAGAAGGATTAATAACACCTTCTAACAAACGAATAACAGCATCCGAAATCACCATACTGGGTAACTCTCCACCTGTTAAAACATAATCTCCAATAGAATATTCCATATCCACATAATTACGAATTCTTTCATCAAATCCCTCATAATGACCACAAACTAAAACTAAATGAGTTTCTTTTGAAAGTTCCCTAGCATGTTTTTGTTCAAATGGCACTCCTTGAGGGCACATAAGTAACACTTTAGACTGAAAAGTTTTAACAGATTCAATCGCATTCACTAAAGGCTCACACCTTAATACCATACCAGATCCTCCACCATAAGGAGTATCATCTACCATGTGATGTGGTAAATCACTAAACTCTCGAAAATCAATAACTCGTATCGAAACAATTCCTTTCAGAATTGCTCTTTTTACAATAGACTCATTCAAAAAGCCATCAAACATATGAGGAAAAAGTGTCAAAATATCTATTTTCATAGCATCAAATCCTTAGCATTCATTGTTATAATTTTTTTATCTTTAGACAAAATCTTTTTTACAAAATAATCATTATAAGGAATATAAAAATCCTTTCTTCCCGATATTTTAAATAAGATTCCACCTCCATTATACATAATATCAACAACTTTTCCAAGTATTTCTTCCCCATCATAAATTTCGTATTGAATCAAAGACTCAACAATAACATCACCATCTAATAAAGGAATATCTAGAATATTCACAAAAACATCTTTTTTACGGAAATCTTCAACTAAATTAATATCTTCTAATCCATCAATCGTAATCAAATAATGATTTTTATGAGTTCTAACATGAGTCAAAGTATGAAGTTTACCTTGGATATAAATAGGGAATCCTTTTTTTAAAATAAGATCTTTTTTCGAAAAATCACAAAAAAATTTTAATTCCCCTTTTAATCCGTGAGTCATTGTAATAAAACCAACTTTAATTTTTTCCATAAAACACCTTCTTATGTAATTCATACATAATAATACTTGCACTAACACCAGCATTTAAAGATTCACAATCAGCATTCATAGGAATATGAAAGAAATCATCGCATAATGCTTTGCACAAAGGACTCATCCCTCTTCCCTCATTTCCAATTATAATTGCACTTTTAAATGGAATATCAAAAGAGGAAATGGCCTTCCCATTCAAAACATCTGTTCCAAAAACAACATAATTTTTTTCTTTCAAAAGTTGAAAACATTCTTCTGTTTTTATTCTTAAAATATTGACTGAAAAAATCATTCCTTCAGTACTTCTGATAACTTTAGGATTATAAAGATCAACAGTATTTTCATTTAAAACAATATTAGGCATTGAAAAAGCAACTGCACTTCGAATAATAGTTCCAAGATTCCCAGGATCTTGAATTCCATCTAAAAACAAAACTGGCCCCTCAATTTCTTTAGGCTTTATTTTTTCACAAACAGCCATTACTTTAGGAGGTGTAACTTGCATTGTTAACTTAGCCATAATCTCTTTTGTCACCACATAAACTAAAACATTATCATACTTTTTTTCTTCAAGTGACAAAATTTCTTTTACAACACCATGTTTTAAAGCTTCCTCTACCAAATGTTCTTCTTCAATCAAAAAAGTATTTGTCAAATCACGGTATTTTTTTTCTTTTAATTTACACCAATTTTTTACTTTATCATTTTGTAAAGATTCAATTCTCATTCTCTTAACCTCTTTCTTGCTTCTTTATATTTAGGATAATACTCTTCCACATGAGTCCAAAAATTCTTACTATGATTTGCTTCATAAAAATGACATAATTCATGAATAATAACATAATCTAATAAGTCTAAATCCTTTTTTAAAAGCTCACTATTCAAAGTAATAGTTTTAGAGAGTTGATTATTAACCCCCCACCTAGTTTTCATAAAACGAATTTTCAAATCAAAATTAGGAATATTTGGAAAATATGGTAAAAAACGATTTAATTCCATTTCAAAAACACGTTTACATTCGTCTTTAAAAAACTGATTTAACATCGTTTCATTCTTCGCAATTACATGATCTTTTGCAAAAGAAACTTCCGATTTTCCATCAAACAAAGGAATATAATTTTTTCCCAAATATTGAAAAAAAGCATTCTTCTCTTCTTCTTTTTGTTTAAGCATAACCATACGTTCTAAAGAATTTTTATTTTTCTCTAAAATACGAAAAATCTCTTTCTCACTTACCCATTTATGACAAGTAACAGAAATAGTTTTAGAATCTTTCAAACGCATATAAAGATTTTTATTAGGTTTTCTTATAACAACAACATTAAGTTCCACTCCATTTAAAAGAAATGTCATTTCATCACCTACTTACATACTTCAGCCAAAAATAATTTATCTTGATAAGATAATAATTTCACTCTTACAATTTCTTGTTTTTTTTGATCACTTAAAATCTTAACTTTTAAATAATTGGAAGTAAACCCAGTATTATCATCTTCTACTAAAACATCTACTTCTTGTCCTAAAAATTGCTTATAATAATCTTCTTCTAATTGATTTGACAAAGAAATCAATGCTTGATTACGATTTTTCTTATCCATCTCACTCACTTGTGATTCCATACAAGAAGCTTTTGTTCCACTACGAATCGAATATGGAAAGGCATGTATTTTTGAAAACTTAAACTTCTCTGCTGTTTCAAGAGTTTTAAAAAAAAGATCATTAGTTTCAAAAGGATGCCCAACAATTATATCTGTCGTAATAGAAATAAAAGGTCTTATTTGTCTAATTTTTTCTAAAGTTTTTTCAAAATAAACTAAATCATATTTCCGATTCATTTTTCTTAAAATTTTATCTGACCCAGCTTGCAATGGAATATGCAAATGATCACAAATTTTAAAATTTGTTTTAAGTTCCAACATAAACTTCTCATTTAATTCTGTAATTTCAATGGAAGAAATTCGAATTCTTTCTAATCCATCAATCTTACTCATTTCATGAATTAAATCAGTCAAATCATGTCCTGAATGAGAATAAGAGCCCGTATGAATTCCCGTTAAAACAATTTCTTTATGTCCATTTAAAACTAAATTTCGTATTTCAGCTAAAGCAATTTCAAAATCTTTACTTCTTATACTTCCTCTTACAAAAGGAATAATACAATAACTGCAAAAATTATCACATCCATCTTGAATTTTAACAAACGCTCTGGTATGAGAAGTAAATTTATCTACTACCATATCTTCAAAAGGAAGTTTCCTTGTGTGATAAAATTTTACAAATTTTTTCTTATCTTTTAAATAAAGTTTTATTAGGGATGCAATTAAACTTTTGTCTTTATTACCAATTAAAATATCAATATCCATAGCTTCATAAAGAGAACTTTTATTTTCACTTGAACACCCACAAACAACTAAAATAGCTTCAGGAAACGTTTTACGAAAATGCCGCACCATCTTACGAGATTTACTATCTGCCGTATTTGTAACAGAGCAAGTATTAATTATAACAATATCAGGAGATTCTTCACAAAAAATATATCCCTCATTTAAAAGTTTTTCTTTCATCATTTCAGATTCATAACTATTTACTTTACAACCTAAGGTATAAATATAAAACTTCATAAGACCACCAACAATTGTTATTATACAAAAAAAGACTAACTTTTACTAGCCTTTAATTAATTAAGTAATTCGTTTAATTGTTGTAAAGCTCTTAAAAATGCTTCTTCTTTTTCATAAGAAAATAAAGGAACTTGTTTAGGCTTTTCAGAAGCTACAGAATCAATTTCAATTTTAGGTTCTTTAGGAATATAAGTTATTTCTTTAGGAGATTCGATTGAACTAAGTGTTAACTTTTTAACAGGAATCACATCATCAATAAGCTCTTCTTTAGAAATATTAATTTCTTTATTTGCCGATTTCAATAATTCATCATAACTAATAATTGCCTTCTTTTCTTGTTCTTCTTCATAAAGAGTCATATCAATTAAAGGCTTAGGATTTTCATTAATTTCTTCAATTACACTCATCAAATCAAATTCTAAATTTTCTTCTTTAGGAGTAACAGGAATACTAGGGGGAGTCTCTTCCAAAACTTCTTCTACTACATTAGAAGTATTTTCTAATTTTTCAGTATAAATCACATAAATTAAAGAAACTATTAAAACAATCAAAGTTATAACTGCAAAGTACAGAATAAAATCTATTAAAGTCATACTTGAAATCACAGTCCATATATCTTTTAAAATATTATTCATTTTTCTCACCTATAAGTAGTTTACCAAAAGATAAGAAAAGTAGTCAATAAGTTTGACTACTTTACAAAGAATTGGACAAAATATATACACATTTTACGTTTCTATTTTGTATGGATTTTCCAAAGTCCCTTCTCCAACAACTTTTACTTTACGATTTAAAGTAATGACAGGCTTTAAAAACAATTTTAAATTTCCTGCAGTTTCTTTTTCTAAAGAACCATCTTTATTTAGAGTAATAAAATAAGTTTTATTATTTTCTTTTTTTGTAGGAGTCATCGTCCACCAACCACTTTGCAATTCAGAATCATAAAGATAATAGTCTTTATTTTCTTTTGTAGTAGCACCTGATAACATCAAATCATCTGCAGTAAGTAAAGCTACTTTAGAAGTAATAGATGTTCCATTACACACATTTGAAGGCAAATAATCTGTAAAAAGCCTTACACTTGCTAAATATGTCAAATTAGATTCTTCTTCTTTCAAAACCCCATTATCAAAACAATACTTTGTACTTGCAATATATTCATCTAACTGAGTCAAATTTGTTTTATACCACTCTTCCAAAGAAGAATAAACAGAAGAATCAAAAAAATCATTAAAACTTTCTTCACTTTCATACATTGGAACCATACTTTTAGTAGTATCATTTAAAACCAATTTTACAGTTCCATCTTCATTAATTTTAACAATTCGCCACAAATGATCTGCAAACGAAAAATAATTGTTTGAAACATTTCCTCGATAAAAATAAATATCTCCTTGCTGTTCAATCCTTTTATATAATCCACTTTCATAATGATCTGCAAAATTAATTTCAGAACCATCTTTCACTTCTCCAGATAAAATCACATTTTGAAATTCATGATTCATAGATTCTACATCAACTTTAATTTCAAAAGAAAATTCTTTATTTAAATCATTTTTAATATTCACTTCATAACGTTCCGTAACTCCAGGTAAAATTTCATGACGATTAAGTGCTACATTATTATCAAAACTATTTTCAAATTTATCTCCATTTTCTTTTACAATTTGATAAGTTACTTGTTCACTATCCCCAAACAAAGTATTAAAAGAAATAGAATAAAATAATTTTTTAGAAGAAAAATTAGTAACCGAAAACTCCACATTTCTCTCTTCTTCTTGAACAGTAATAGGATTTCCATTTAAAAAATTAACAGATAAATCATCACTCATCAAAGTAAGTACAACAGAATTATTTTTTTTATTTTGAAACATTCTATAATTAGAATGAATATAAAGCAAACCAACAATAAAGAAAAGAATTAAAATTAATGATATTGTATATTTTTTTTGCATATTACTCACCCTCACCATTCTCTAGAGTTATTTCCAAAACTTGAGTTTTATCTATCACTGTATTTGGCTCAATATTTGTCTTAAGAACTTTTCCATATCCATTTAATCGATAAGAAACTCCAACCAAATCAGCAAATCGAATAATTTCATTCGTACTCCAATTTTTAACATCTGGCATCTTTATTTCGTTTCCATTAGTTTTTAAAAATACTTTAGATCCAACAACCACTTTAGTATTTTGAAGTGGATATTGATTCGTTACATATTTTCCATTACCAATAACAATTGGGGCCAAACCTTTTTTCTTAAGTTCCTCTAAAACCAAAGCAACTTCCTTAGAAATTTCTTGACCTAAATAAACAATTTTAGAAGAGTCTACATCATTTTTATCTTGTACAACATTTACAATATTGGCAACATCTTTAATCGTATTAGAAATTGTAGAATAAATATTATTTCCTGTATATTTTTTCGTAGCAAAATAAAATACATATTCTGGATTTTCATAAGGAAAAACCCCTAAAAAAGACTTGATATAATCATAAGTACCAGTTAAATATCCACCAGTTGAAGAAGCTATTTGCGCAGTTCCAGTCTTTCCAGCAATAGACACATTACTAGGAGCATAAGCTTTATTATAATCAAACCCTTCATAAACAACTCCATACATTAAATCTAGCATTTTTTGAACAGACTCTTCACTTACAACTTTGCCAATTTCTTTTCTTTCAGAATTCATAGTAACATTCTTATTACTATCTACAATTTTTGAAATAATATAAGGTTCAATCATAGTTCCTTTATTTGCAAAAATAGTCATAGCTTGCATAAGTTGCAAAGGAGTAACTAAAATACCTTGTCCAAAAGACGCATTTGCAAGCTCAGATTCGTAATTTATATCAATAACACCAGTAGCTTCTCCAGGAAGAGTAATACCTGTTTTAAATCCAAAACCTAAAGACTCATAAAAATCTGTTAATTTAGAAACACCTAACTTAAGCCCTAACGCTGTCGCGGCAACATTGGAAGAATACTTAAAACCAGTATCATAAGAAATCTCCCCCCAACCAGCATTATTAAAATCTTTAATTCTCGTTCCATCACTTAAAGAAACAGTACCAGATAAAAATTTATCCTCTCCATTATATATATTATTCTCTAAAGCAGCTAACCATGAAAAAATTTTCATCGTACTTCCAGGTTCAATTTGATAACCTACTAAAGGATTCACATAACTAGTAATTCCTTCTAAAGTATTTGGATTAAAATTTGGACTTGTTGCACTTCCAATAATTTCACCCGTTTTAGCATTCATTACAGCAAACATAGACCATTCAGAATTTTTATCTTTTGTAAAATTATTAATAGTATTTTCTAAAATATTTTGAACATCTGTATTAATAGTTAAATAAATATCACTTCCAGGAACAGCATCTTCCCCGTAAGTATCACTTGTTGGCATTTTAAATCCATAAGCATCTTTTTGATATTCCACATACCCATCTTTTCCTTTAAGTTCTTCATCAAAATAAGATTCGATTCCCATCTCTCCTATAATTTGACCAGATTCATTACTTCTCGCATAACCAAGAATATAAGATGCCCATGAAGAATTAATATATTGTCTTTTTTTTGCTAAAGTAACAAACTCAATTCCATCTAAATCCAAAGCTAAAATGGCTTGACGCTCATCCTCTGTCACATAACCCCAAGTTCCAAGTTCAACTTGATATAAGTCTTGATTAAGCAAACCCTTAAGCGAATTTTGGCATTTCTCCTTACTTTCTTCTGACTTAGCTAAAACATCACATAAAGAAGTTGCTGTATGATCAATATCTTTTACATTATCTTCTCTAGTAGGTGACAAAATAGCAATTATCTTATAAGAATTAGCATTTTTAGCTAGAGGCTTTCCATCAACATCATAAATAATTCCTCGACTTGCATACAAAGTCTCTTTTTTAGTATTACGATTATTTGCAAATTCCGTTAAATTAATCCCATCCACCTCAGTAGATAAAACAACATAACTTAATTTAATAATAATTGCACTGAAAAAAAAGCCGATTACTAGCATCGTTAATTTTAAATTCAAACGGATTTTTTTTGGAAATCTAGCCCTCGTCTTTTTCATACTATCTCCTATTCATTAATATTTTTTATATTATTATTGTTATAAGTCATTCCTTTTGATTCAGCAACTTCTTGAATTTTATCAAGACTTGCAAGCTCATCTACTTGCATACTTAGTGATTCATTAATCCCTTCTTGAGTATTTACTCTAGTTTTCATTTGCTCTAATGTAATATTAGTTTCAGACAAAATAGCCTTAGAAAGAACCGTTGATATTGGAAAAAGAATAATAGCTAAAACCAAAAGAAAATACAAAAATTTTTCACCTTTTAACATTTTAATTGTTTTATTTCGTTGTTTCATTTTTATTAATCCTTTCTGCAATTCGAAGCTTTGCACTTCTACTTCTACTATTTTCATTTAACTCTTCTTCACTAGGAAGAATTGGTTTCTTATTAATTATTTTTAATTCAGGAAGATATAAAACTGGTATTTCAGGTAATCCTTTTACCATATCATCCACTTCACTGTACTTTTTAAAAATTTGTTTTACAATTCGGTCCTCTAACGAATGAAATGTAACAACAACTAACCTTCCACCAGGATTTAATAATTGAATAGCTTGAGGTAAAACCAAAGAAATATCTTCTAGTTCTTGATTCACTTCAATACGAATTGCTTGAAATATATTTCTTTCTGGATGTTCCTTATAAAAATATTTTGCACCTACAGAGTCTAAAATAATATCCACAAGTTCTTTTGTCGTTAAAATTTGCTTATGAGATCTTGCTTCCACAATTTTCTTGGCTACCAAAGCGCTCCTTTTTTCTTCTCCATATTTATAAAATATTTCTTTTAGTTTATCTTCACTATATTCATTAACAACATGAAAAGCACTAAAATCCTGTGTTTGATCCATTCTCATATCTAATAGCTCTTCACGCATAAAACTAAATCCTCTATTTTCATCAAGCTGAGGAGAAGAAACTCCAAAATCAAATAGAATTCCATCTACTCCAGTAATTCCCTCATTGAATAAACATTCTTTCATATTAGAAAATTTTTGATGAAAAATCTTATAATTATTTCCTACTTTTTTTAAAACTTCATTGGAATAAGCACATGCCTTTTCGTCTCGATCGAAGGCGAATAATTTTCCCCTTTTTATTCTTTTTAAAATTTCTTTAGAATCGCCTGCATATCCAAGTGTTGCATCCACAATAACGCTAGTTTCTTTTAAATTCAAAGCAGCGATACACTCATTTTTTAATACCGTATAATGTTTCATAAATTCACATCCATAAATAAGTCTTCGGCAATATCACTAAGATGTTCTTCGTTCGTAGCCAAAAATTCATCCCATAAAGTTTTATCCCATATTTCAATACGATCATTCGCGCCGATAATTACACATTCTTTTTGTAACTCGGCGTGTTTGATCAATGGGGAGGTTATCGTTGTTCTCCCTTGACGGTCGAACTCTGAAACAGTAGCACCAGAGAAGAAACTTCGTATAAAAGTTCTAGCATCTTTTTTGGTAAAAGGTAAAGTGTTTAATGTCTCGACTAAGTTTTGCCAATCTTTCATAGAATAAACATACAAGCATTTTTCCATTCCTTTTGCAATAACAAACTCTTCTTGTAATGCTTCTCTAAATTTAGTGGGAATAACAATACGCCCTTTTTCATCAATGTTATGATGATATTCACCCATAAACATAGCAAGGTCCCCCACTTTCTTCCACAATTTACCACTGTCTACCATTATCTTACTAAATAATTTAAAAAATGTAAAGAATATATCCTAAAATTCAAGCAAAAAAAAAGAACTTAACAAAAAGTTGACAATAAATGAAATTTCTTTCTTTTTAAAAATACAAATAATAAATATCACAGGCATTTAAATGAAATCTATGTTCCTGGTAAGATATTTGTAAACTAGTTTTTATGTTATCCAATATCACTTGATTCTTCTCTCCTTGATTTAAAAATAAATAAAATCCTGAAGAAACATCAACATCTTGAAGAATTTGAGTAATCTTTTCTTCTACAGAAGAAATATCTAAAGTAATATAAGACTTTTCTAAAATAGAAAATAATAAAATATCATCCAAAAAACGATTATTACTAGAATCTAAAAAATAAACTGCTGGAATATTTTTGTTTTCCTCTATTTCTTCCACAATTTGCTTATGATTAAGATAAAGAACTTCAGGTTGATTATGAAAAGAAAAAGACAAAAATACAGAGAGGAGTAAAAGACCTAAAGAGAAAAGACCTACCAATCTTTTTTCAAATAAAACACAAGCACATTGATAAAAGACAAGTATAACTAAACCAAAAAATAAACTACAAATTGGCATTATATAACGTAATTCAATATAAGGAGATAAACAAGAAGCTAGAAGAAAATAACCACAAGTAGAAACTAACAAAATTTTTTCTATCTTAGAAATAACAATTACCTTTTTCTTATTTTTTGCTTTTATTAGAAAAATGCAGAAAATAACAATAATAGGAAATAACATATAATGAAAAGTATATTGATTTAATTTTAACAAATAAGATCCTAACTGTCTAAAAAAGTTCCCAAAATGTAATAAGTTTTCCAAAGCTCCTTTTCCACGATATCCAAAAAATAAATGCTTAATAGAATAAGGAAAAAACAAAATAGAAAGAACTGCTGCGAAAAAAATAGTCAAAAAATAATTTCTTAAGTAATACCAATCCTTATTTTTTATATAATGATAAACAAAAAAACTAAATAAGAAAAATAAATAAAATAAAATGTAATAATGTGTTAAAGATCCAAATAAAGAAAAACTAAAAATTCCAAAATAGTAGAATTTGTTATTAGGTTTATTCCAAAGTTTCATATGAAAAAACGATAATCCTAATACAAAAACACATGCTAACGAATACATTCTAATATAAATAACACTTGAAATAGTTGAAAAAATAATACTAGAAAAGAAAGTTACAATAAGACTTAATGATTTACTTTCTTTCATATCTTTTGTAAGTTCTCTTAAAATAAAATACAAAAACAAAGTATTAATAGTAGCAAAGAGCATATTTAATATAATACCTGGCCAAAAAGAAATTTCATTAGAGAAATTTTGAAATATTCTTAAAAGAAAATAATAAAATGGAGGATGAACATCGTCCCTTTGATTTTCATAAACTTTATTATAATTATCTAAATTCTGATCCAAAACTAGATATTGCTTATAATACTCATTATCATGCCAATTATCATAAAAATCATTATTATCTTGAATTTCAACTTTATCATAATGGGTTAATCCCAAAGAATAAGCTTCATCCATATGTAAATAACTTTTTTGAAATCCCCAATAAACATATACAATACACTGGATAAATAAGAGGAATAAAATTCCATAATCTTTAAACTTCTTCAACAAACTCACTCTCTTTTCTAACAAGATTATACCAAAAAAAGACATAAAATGTCATCTTAAAAAACTTAGAATATTCTTTTTGATTTTGATAAAATAAACTTGGTGATATATGTGAAATTGATAAAAAATAATATATGGAGTATTATTATTGTTCTATTAAGCTCTATTCTAGCATTTTATTATATAAGTGAAAAAGAGGGATTTCATGAAGATGAAATATTTTCTTATGGTTCTTCAAACTATCGATATGACAACATTTACAAAAGCTTTGGTCCTTCGGCAGCTGATTTAGATTATTTTCATAATCATATATTAAATTTAACATTCCCTAATAACTTTACAGAATCAATAAATTTTTTAAATAATAAAGAAGAGTACCAAAACGAATTTAATGAGACACTTACCAAAGAAATTCCAATATGGAAGACAAAGGAAGATTTATTAGAATATTTAACAATAAAAAAGACAGATATTTGGAATTATTTTTCAGTTTGGATAAATCAAACAATAGATGTCCATCCTCCACTTTTTTACTTTGCCGTTCATTTTATTTCTAGTTTTTCTATGAATCATTTTTCAAAATATAGTATCTTTATTGTCAACTTTATCTTTTTCTTATTAACTTTATTAGGAATATATAAAATTGTCAAAAAACTTACAAACCAAAAATGGGCAAATCTTGCCATATTCTTTTATGGTACTAGTATAGGTGCAATGAATACAGTCTTATTCCAAAGAATGTATATGATGCTTACAGCCTTTTTTATCTGGTATTTGTATTACTCTATAAAATTTTTAAAAGAAAAATTTACCAAAAAAGATAAAATTTTATATAGCTTCATTATTTTCAGTGGCTTTCTAACCCAATATTATTTCTGCATCTATTGTGTTTTAATATTTATAATGATGAGTTATTTCCTTATGAAAGAAAAAAATTTAAAAAAGTTAAAAACAATATTTTTCTTACATCTAATACCTGCCTTATTAGGTATTCTCTTATTCCCTGCTTCTATCTCACACATTTTCTTTTCCTACCGTGGAATAGGATCCACTTCAAATAAAAGTAAAACATTCCCCAGCATGTTATTTTACTTCATAAAAAATATGGGCTCATCAATTGGTCTTTCTTTCATTTCTTTATTCATCTTATTAGTATTCCTAATTATATTAGGAAGAAGAAAAAAAGAAAATCAAAAACTCTTTTGGCTGTTACTACTACCTATTATCATATTCCTTTTCATGATGGCAAAACTTTCCCCATTTTTAGGAGAAAACTATACCTCACGATATATCATGCCTTTATTTCCAATTTTTATCCTTGTTATAATATATACATTAAATACCATAAACAAACAAAATATATTTAAAATTAGCAGTATCTTCATAATATTTCTATCTATCTTTCAAATTTTTCACTTAAAACCTGTATACTTATTTTCTGATTACAAAGAAGCAATATCTATTTCATTAGAAAACCAAGACAAGTACTTTATGTATATATTTGACAACTACTTCACCCACCTAAAAGACTTACCAGAAATGCTAAATTATAAACGTCATAAAATTATAAATCACAACATTTATGATTTTACTTTATTAAAAGAAGATGAAGAACTTATGAAACAAGATGAATTTATACTATGCATAAAAAGTTGGATCAATGAAAAAGAAATATTAGAAAAAATTATAGAAAATACAGATTTTAAAAAAGTAACATTGATAAAAGAAATAGAAGCAACAACGTCTTCTAAGTATTTTAAACTTTCAAAATGAAAGTTTTTTTATTTATTGGTTTAAATTGGTAATTTCTTGTCCATAATAGACTTAGGTGAATTATATGAAGAACAAAATAGTAGAAAGAATTCAAAAAGAATTTAGTAAAAATGTTGATTTAGTAATCAAACCAGTAAAGGTTTCATTACTAAAAACGATTTATATAATCTATTTAGAAAGTGTTACAGGAAGTGACAAGGTAAATGATTATGTTTTAAAAAATTTAACTTTTTTAAATGCTTTACCAAATAAAAAATTAAAAGACTTAGCAAGCACTATTCCTGCACCACACACTGTCATATTAAATCAACCAGACGAAATAGAATTTTACATTACCAATGGTTTTACTATCGTTATATCAGGAAATGAAATTTTAGCATTAGAAACAAAATCGGATATTACAAGAGGTATCCCGGAACCTACAACAGAACAATCTGTTTTTGGCCCAAAAGATGCTTTTACAGAAAATATTCAAATAAACTTAGGACTCGTCAAAAGACGTATCAAATCAAGTACTTTAAAAGCTGATAATATTGTCTTAGGAAGAAAAACATTAACAACCTTGAATATTTTATATTTTGAAGATATAGCAGAAGCAGATATGGTAAATAGCATCAATGAAAAACTAAAAAAAATTGACATAGATGGCATATTAGATTCAGGTACAATTGCAGAATTTTTAAGTAGAGATAACAAAACACATTTTCCAACAGTGATTAAAACCGAACGACCAGATCATGTAGCCACTGCACTACTAGAAGGGAAAATCGTCATATTAGTGGATACTTCTCCATTTGCCCTTATCCTTCCAGCTTTTTTTGCAGACTTCATAAATCCTATCAGTGATAATTACAAAAAACCAAATAACATTAATTTTTTAAAAGTAATTCGTTTTATCTGCTTTTTTCTAACAATGATGGCTCCTGCAATTTATATAGCCATAATTAATTACAATCCTGAGACCATCCCTACTAGCTTACTCATTAACTTTGCAACCCAAAGAGACAATGTACCTTTTCCAGCAATCGTAGAAGCATTATTAATGCTATTTATATATGAAATACTAAGAGAAAGTGATATACGATTTCCAAACTCTTACGGAAGTGCTATTTCCATATTAGGAGCATTAATTCTTGGCGAAGCAGCTGTAAATGCAGGATTTGTAAGTCCAATCATGATTATCGTAATAGCATTTACATTTATAACAAGCTTAATTTTTACAGAACAAGAAATGGTAGATGCAGCAAGATATTTTAGAATTATCTTTTTAGTAGCAGCAGCTTTCTATGGACTATATGGAATTGTATTAGCTTTTCTTTATTTCTTAATTCATGTAACAGAAATAAAATCGTTAAATCGACCATATTTTTACCCTTTAGCGCCATTTGATAAAACATATCTTATGAAAGGAATTCTAAAAGATAAAATTTGGAAAAATACTAAAAGAAGTAATCTTCTAACAGATAAAAATTATACTAAACAAGGGAGGAATGCAAAATGAAGAAGTTAATTTTACTACTTATTATTCCTTTTTTCTTAACAGGTTGTTTTGATTACAAAGAATTAAACACACGTGCCATTGTATCTGGAATTGCAATTGATTTAAAAGATGATGAATTCTTAGTGACAATAGAAATATTAAATAGTAAAAAAAGTGATAGTGAAAAAGAATCAACAAATAAAACTTATTATATAGATGGAAAAGGTGCTACTCTCTCAGAAGCTATCCAAGAATGTAATCTACGAGTGGCCAAAGATGCATATTACTCTCATCTAAAAGTAATGATCGTAAGTGAAGAAGTAGCCAAAGAAAAAATGGAACATATATTAGATTACCTTTTAAGAGAACCGAATATTAGAAATATATTCATCCCTGTCATGGCCTTAGAAAGTGACGCAAGTGAAATTTTAAAAACAGTTTCCACTTCCAACCCAGTAAGTTCTGAAGCAATTCAAAGTATAATTGAATCAAACAAACAAGGAAACCAAATTGCCTTAAATCTAGATTTTGAAACTTTTGCCGATGCCTTAGTAGATTCTAGAAAAGATGCTGTAATGAATACTATAAAAAAAGAAGAAGACCATATTGCATTATCAGGAATTGCTGCTTTTCATAATTACAAACTGGCTACTATTTTAGACGAAAAAGAATCCTCTATATTTAACGTTTTACAAAACGAAAGTCAAAACCATACTATTAGTACATATTGTAATGAATTAGAAAAAAAATGGATAAACATAGATTTATATCATAACAAAGATACTTCTATTGAATATGAAAATGGTGCATTAAAAGTAAAAAGCGATTTAAAAGCAAGTATAATAAATGATGAATGCCATTTTGATTTTAGAGATCCTAAAGTATATAAAACAGTAGAAGAAATATTTACTAAAGTAATAGATAATGAAATGGGGAATCTTATTAAAAAACTTCAAAAAAATTATTCAGACATTTTAAAAATTAATGATTCGTATTATAAAAAAAATAGAAAGGATTTAGCCAATTGGTATGAACTTGACATCAAATTAGAGACCAATATAGATGTAAATAAAAACGGGCTAATATTTAAGGTGACACATGATAAATAATCGAAAAGTTTTTGCAATATCCTATTTCCTAGGTCGAATATTTTTTGTTGGATTTGGATTTTCCTTACTTCGTAAACTAGTTGGGAGAGATTCTTGGCTTTCTGCCATACTAGGAACTTTATTAGGTGCATTAATCATTTGGATTTTTTCTAAACTAAAATCAAAAATAAATGGTTCTTTAAAAGATATCAAAGGAAATAAAATAATAAAGTGGAGTTTAATCATATTATTTTTTCTGTTTAACCTCTTTGTCTTTAGTCAAATGATATTCATTTTTCAGACATTTGCAAGTTCATTCTTCTTAATCAACTCTCCTACTTATTTTATATCACTTCCAATACCATTTATAGTATATAGAACTTGTAAAAAAGGATATCCTACTATTGCTAAAATTGCTGAAATATTAATGCCAATCTCAATACTATTATTTCTTTTTAGTTTCTTTGGATTACTTCAACATTTTAAAATAGACTATTTTAAACCATGGCTAATGAATGGCCCATTAACACTTTTACAAGGAACTCTTTACTTTGCAGCATATTCAAGTTCAGCATTTTTCTTATTATTAAATGTTCCTATGGAAAAAAACAAGCTTGCTGGAAAATTTATTTTTTCAACAACAACAGTTGTTCTATTATGTATATTTATAATAGGAGTATTAGGACCTAACTTAATTCAAATTTACCGTTATCCAGAATACATGATGCTAAAAAAAATAAAAATATTTAACTTCATTGAGAAAGTAGAAAATATTTTATCGATTACATGGCTTTTTGATTTATTCATGGCAATGGGAATATCAGGAGAAAATATTAAAGAATGCTTACCACAAAAAAAACAAAACTTTGTATTCTTCATTGTATTACTACTCCTTTATGGAGGTGCAATACTAAGTGGTATTTACTATCAAGAAGAATTAATGCTTTACCACGTTTTGCCAATTGTCTTAGGAATATTTGAATTATTAATTTTATTTCTATTATTATTTATTCCAAAAAAAAATTCTAAAATTAATTAGATTTTTTTATTTTTGAAAAACTCCATCTAAACTAAAACTTTTGGCATCCTGAATTAAAACAGGAATAATTGTTCCAATCGTATCATGACTTGCCACGACATTAACAAGTTTCATAGTATCTGTATAACCATATACTTTTGACGAATCTTTTTCACTAACGCCCAAAATAAGTACTGGAACAGTAGTTCCCACTAATTTTTCATTATTTAATTTTGAATAATAGTTCACTCGTTCATTAAGTTTTTGTAAACGAGTCTCTTTTACAGTTAACAAAGTAGAATCTTCCATTAAAGATGCAGGAGTTCCAACTCTTGGACTAAAAATAAAAGTATATGCTCCATCAAATTGGCAAGTTTCTACAATTTCTAAAGTTTCTTCAAAATCATCATTTGTTTCTCCAGGAAATCCAACTATAATATCTGTTGTAATAGCAACTCCAGGAATTTTTTCTTTCATTTTTTGAAACAACTCAATATATTCTTCTTTTGTATATCTTCTACCCATCAATTTTAAAATTCTAGAAGAACCACTTTGAATAGGAAGATGAATATAAGGCATAACATTTTCATATTTAGCAATGATATCAATCATTTTATCAGTAAAATTCCACGGATGACTTGTTACAAAACGAATTCGTGGAATATTTGTTTGAGCAACTTTTTCTAACAAATCAGAAAATTCTGTTCCATCTTTAAAATCATTCCCATAAGCATTCACATTTTGACCTAACAAAGTCACTTCCATATAACCACGAGCCTTTAAATCTTCTACTTCTTTTACAATTTCTTCTATTTTACGACTTCTTTCCTTCCCTCTTGTATAAGGAACAATACAGTATGTACAAAATTTATCACAACCATAAATAATATTGACCCAAGCAGAAATATTAGAATCTCTTTTATAAAGAACATTTTCTCTTACTTCACCTTCTACACTATAAACTTGAACATCTTGTTTTTTAGAGTTTGCTTCAAGAAGCATAGTTCCTAACTCATGTATATTATGTGTTCCAAAAACAATATTTACATAAGGATGGCGATCTAATAATTCTTTAGTAATTCGAGGTTCTTGACTCATACAACCACCTATTGCCACGATGATCTCTGGTTTTATCTTTTTTAAATGTTTTATTCTTCCCAAATATCCAAAAACTTTATCATGAGCATTCTCTCGAATAGCACAAGTATTCAAAATAATAACATCAGCCATATCTAAATCATCAGTAGAAGACATGCCTAAAAACTCTAAAGTCCCTTTCATTTGTTCTGAATCATGTTCATTCATCTGACACCCATAAGTTCTTAAAAAATACTTTTTTCCAAGAAATCTATCACTAGAAACTAAATCATTTTCTTTATACTCTACTTTATCACTAGTACGAATTTTTGCTTTTTGTAAATCTGGTAAATTCATTACAACTACCTCCTAATCAATTTTATTATAATCTTTTAAATTACCTCTCACAAGGCTTAAATGACTTTTAGAAAAAGACTTTACTAATCTTAACATATAATTTATTTTTTCTTCATTTTGTAATAAAGAACGTATAAATTCTTCTACTTCCCTAAAAGAATAATAATTTAAATATAAAGAAATATAAGTTTTAAAAAACATTTCCACATAATCAACTTTAAGTGCTTCTAAAGAAATAGTTTCTATACAAGGAAGAAATAACTTTAAAAAATGATGTAAA
>CAOJCV010000017.1 GCA_948432605.1 uncultured Mycoplasmatota bacterium
GCATAGCTAGTGGTTTTTAGTAACTTGCAATGGCAAGTTACACCCTAAAGGTTAATAAAAAAATAGCTAATGCTATTCACATTGACTATTTCAATAATTATCACTTTTTTATATCTACGCACACTATTTGACAATTATCCTTAAAAATTCTTTTCAGAGTAATTTTGAGAGTAAAAATTGAAAAAGTCCCATATCTACGGGACTTAATAAGCTAAAATGGTGGCTCCAACGGGAATTGAACCAGTGACACAAGGATTTTCAGTCTTTATGTTACTTTATCAAATAACTATAAATACATCATTTTTTTAGATAATTTTCAATGTTTTTAGGCATTTGCAGTTATATTTGTATTTTTCTCAAATCTAAAATAATCTAAATAAAATGACCATTCTTACTTCTTTTGGACCACACTGGACCATAAACATTATTATAGAATATATATAAAATATTTTCCGACCATAGAATCTACAAGACAAAGTCTATTTCTTTTCCAAACTGTTTAGAAATTATTGAAAGAAGTTCCTCGTTGTAATTATCACTTTCATATTTCTCATCAGTCTTAATTTTTTCCAATCTTCTAAGTGCCGGTTTATGCTCTACCATTAAGGTCTTGCATGATTCAATTATATCAGAAATATTAAAATAGTCAATCTCTCGTTTTGTCATTTCTTCTAAAGTAATTTTTAAATCATTAACTTTTGAAAGACTTGATTTTCCCAAAATTATACTTGCAACATGTTCAATAGGAATGGTATAAACATTTTCACCCTTTTTGTGAATAGTAACCCTACTATACTGTTCAAAGATTTTTGTAGCGTTACGATTTAGTCTTTTTTTGCTTACATGAACATATTTAGTAGTCATTTGATAGCTTGCATGTCCAGCTAATCTTTGTGCCTCTTGATCATTTATCTCTGGATTATGATTTACTTGGTTAGATAAATAATAATGTCTTAAACCATGAAATGTTAAATTTATATCATTTTGCTTTGCAAATTTGCTCCAAAGCCTTGATACTCTATAAGGTCTATAAAAATCTCCATCTTTATTCAAAAATAAGTTTGGTTTTTCTACATAATCTGGATTCTTTATTTTTAATAATCTTATAAAATTTTCTCTATATACTAAATACTCATCAACTACTTTCAATAATCTTTCTGGAACAGCTATACTTCTTTTACTAAATTTAGATTTAGGCTCACCTTCTCCAAAAGATCCATCTTCTTTTTGCTCTATTACAGTATTTACATACATTTCAGAAAATTCATAATTTATATCTCTATTTTTGTGTAGTCCAGCAACTTCTTCTTCTCGCATTCCAGCAAACAAGCCCATTAAAAATTGTAATCTTTCTCTTATTGGTGCTTTCATTATTTTCATTTCTATTTCATCTAATTCTTCAAATTCAGGCACTTCTATTTCTTTTGGAACAAATCTAGGTGGTTCTATTTCATCCATAGGATTTTTTTTAATTCGATTCCATAATTTTGCTTTTTTAAAAATAATTTTTAACATTGTATATTCATGAAGCAAAGTATTTCCACTAATTGTCTCCCCAGGTTCTGCCCCATTAGCTTCACTAGGTCTTTTACTTTCTTTATCTAAAATATCTGTTAAAAATAATGCATCCATTGTATGAACGTAACCGTTTCCAATTGCTACTTTTAATCTATTTATATATTTATTGTATGATCTTTTAGTTTGTGGTCTCAATTTTCTTGTCCTTTTTTCAACCCATTCTAAATATAAATCACAAAGTTCAAAAAAGCGGATTGGTTTAATTTCATTTTCATTCAATTTCAAAGTATTTCTTGCACGATATTCTTCATTGTGTTGGATTGCTTCTTCTAAGCTAGCAAAAACTTCATCATATTCCACAGGAAATTTTTTTGATTTTTTATAACGCACTCTAAATTTCCCGCTTTTTAATTGAGTAACATGCTCTGGTAATTTTTTCTTCATACATTTACTCCTTTAAAAATTGCTTTAAGACTCTTATTCGATAACCATTCTTCAATTTGAGATTTCAAAAAAAATCTTTCTTTGCCATCTTTTATGTAAGGCAAATTATCATATTTTATATATTTATCAATTTTATATTTAGAAAATATATTAGGATACAACTTAATCAATTCCTTGGCTGTATAATACACTTCATTAGAGCTTTTTTCTTGAACTACTATATCGCTATTTTCAGCTATAATTGTAATTAAATCTACTAAACTTAAATTTTTCAAAACTTGAAAAACATCTTTATTTCCCATTTTTATTCTCCTCCAGTAATTTTTCATTTTTTTTAACCTATTCATTTTTATCATCCTTTTCTATTTTTTGTAATCAGCTGTTTACAAAATTGATTTTAATAAATAAGTTAAAAAATTACGACTTTGCAAAAAAAAAAATTATAAACTTGACAATTCAAAATAATTATATTTTCTAAAAATTTTATCAATATTATCTTGAATTTCTTTACTACATTTTATATTATTTTTCAAACAAGTAATTACTTTGCTTAATATTTCCGACTCATCATTTTCTAAAATATACTTAGTGCTAATATCCAATAACCTTTTAATTAAAATTGCATCTTCTAAATTAGAAAATGCAAAAATAATACTATCATTATTTAAATATTTTTTTAAAAGATAATAGTCTTTACTACTAAGATCAAATAAAATTCTATATTCTAAATTCATTTAAAATCTCCTTTCTTATATTTTCTACAATCAATACTGTAATCATTTCCGTATAAATTAGAAAGCAAAACGCATTCTTTTAATAAGTCATCAATTATTTCCTTTGCTTGTTTTTTACTTCTTGCTTTTAATACAATTTTATCTTTCATGTTTTCTCTATAGCGAATTTCAATTACAAATTTCTTCATTTATAATCCTCCATAATTTTTCTTATATTTATGCCAAATGCGACTATAATAGCTTTCTCAACTTTCCAAAGTTGTTCCATATTTATCCTACCTAAAAAGTTTTTTAAACGTTTCTTGTCTATTGTTCTAACTTGCTCTAGTAAAACTATCGAATCACAGATAATTCCATCAGAAGCTGTAATTTCAACATGTGTTGGCAATAATGGCTTATCATTACCACTTGCTGTAAGAGGTGCAACAATAACTGTTGGACTATTTTTATTTCCAATATTATTTTGAATAACTAATACAGGTCGCATCCCAGCCTGTTCACTGCCAATAACTGGATCTAAATCTGCATAATAAAAATTTCCTTTATAAACATTATTCATGAGACTCTTTCTCCAAATCTTTTTCTTTTAAAGCATTTAGTTGCATTGCCCCAAAAAAGAATATTGCAAGAAAAAAGCCAACAAATAAACCTAATAAAAAAATTAACACTTCAATCATAATTATTCTCCTTTCAAAACACATCAACTTATGTGTATGTAACAAAAAATTGTTATATAAAAAAAGAGCTATGCCCTTTATATATATAAATAACAATTTTGAATTTTAAATTTATGTTTATATTAAAGTTTTCAAAAACTATCAAACAACTATTAGCGAAATAGTTTCACAAGTTCTTTCACTTCTCTGAGGATCTCTCAGAGCTGCCCCCATTGGATGATCTGTGGCTAGACAGGAGTATCTTTGACCCTACTAATTGTCATGGCAAATAAGATGCTATCTTATTTCATAATCAAGTATTTCTCGCCCTCTATCGATAACGATAAATTTATGCGTACTTATTAAAGTGCTTATCTATAAAATAGACTTAGTAGGAACGTATTTGATAGTTCAAATAAATAAATTTTCAAAGAACTCCTTGTTTAACCAAAAAAGAAACAAGTAAGAGAATAAATATTTTATATCTCTCACCTGTTTCCTAACTAATTCAACTTTTGTTAAGTCTATTTTTTCATTTTTTTAGAAATTTTTTCCAAAGCTCTATCAATACTATATTTTATAGCTGTTTTTGAACACCCTTCAATTTTTCCAATTTCATCAAGAGTCATATCATAAAAATAATATTGAATAAGTCTTTTTCTTTGAATCTCTGGTAATAATGCGATATTTTCATATAACAATTCATTTATTACTTTTTTTTCAACCAGTGTTTCTAAAGATTCAGGCTTATATTTTGCTCTTTCATTTAAATTATCCTCATAGATTTCGGAATGTTCAATATGATTATCAAATTCATTTAATTCTTTTAAATCATCAAGTTCAAATCTATCTAAACATTCAAATATTTCTTTAGATATAGACAAAAGTTGTGTTTTCCTTAAAACATCTCTAAATTCAACATAGTATTGCTCTTCTTTTACAATTAAAGTATATGGATTATCTTTGTGTTTACGTCTTTTAGGACGATTGTTCATTTATTTTTCTTCCTTTCTATTTTGATTTTTCACAAAATAGAAAGGCGGACTTCTTGCCCTTTTAAATAACAAAAAAAAGCCAAAAATCTTTCTAACTGGAGAATTTTTGACTTTTTTTATAGCAAACCAAAAAGATACTACGAAACAGTTTCTTCCATGCACCATAGCCATTCCCCTTTAATTGGTCATGCCATAGGCACTAAAAAACTGCATATATATAGTACCCTCAAAAATTGCTTGTAATACAAAGATACTGTATATTTATAAACTACAAAATTTTTCCCTTTCCTCTTTTCTTACATGCACTATGGCATATTTTATAGTTACATTTTACGACACCATTTTTACTTATTATGTCGAACTGTGTCGACAGCTACAAAAAAACGACATTTTTTTTATAAAAAAAAACCAGAAATTAAATTTTCTAGTTTACTCAATAAATCTATTATTTTCTATATAATTTTCTTTCTAAAGGCTTGGTAATTGGCTCTTGATATAGAATTTCTAGTTCGTGTAATGCACGAGTCATAGAAACATATAGATTTTTTAAATCTGTATTGTTATCTGATGAATAGCTTTTTTCACTAACATTCATAATAACTACAGCATCAAACTCCAATCCTTTAGAACATTGACTACTAATAGAGCATATTCCACTTTCATAAGTGCTATTTTCCATATTGATATATTTTATATTTATACCATTATCAGAAAGAAGTTTTGCAATTTCTTCTGCTTCTGTTTCAGTTCTACTTATAATAGCAATAGATTGATATTTTTTCTGGATCAAATCTTCAATTTTGTTTTTTAAAAGTGCTATATTGTTTGGGTTATATAAAGTATATTTTACTTCTTCGCCATGCCTAATTACTGGTTCAGAAACTTTTAAATGTAAATAATCTAAAATTTGATTAGCCTCTTCCATAATTTCAATTGTTGTTCTATAACTTTTTAACAAGTAATCCAATTTACATTTGTTATCAAAACAACTATTTTGAACTTCATCCCAATTGTCTATACTGCGATAATCATATATAGATTGAGCTAAATCTCCAAAAATACTAAAAGTGCAATTTGGCATAGCTTTTTTTAATGCATAAAAATTAAATACACCATAATCTTGTGCTTCGTCTATTACAGCATGACGATACTTTTTATAATCTTTTGCACCATGAAGTAACGTATGTAAATATATAAGAGCTGGAAGATCTTCAAAAGAAACAGTATTTTTTGTAGTTAAAGTAATTTCTTTTAAAGAATCATTTATTTCTCTTTCAGCATATTGATTAAGTTTTTTCAGAAAATCTTGATATATTATAGATGTTTTCTTATTTTTTATCGCAAAATGTTTTCGTAAAGAAGTAACACATCCACTTTCTATTTCTTTCTTTAAACTTTGATAATCTTTATGGTATTTATCTTTAGTAATTTTTTTACTATCTAATAACTGGTTAAATTGTTGATTCACTACAGATAATAATTTTGCACTATTGTTTTTAATATAGTTAGATAGTAATAAAACACATCTTTCAATTTTAGTTTCAATATTATCATAAATAGGATCTGTAATTTCTTGATAAGTTTTTAACAAAACTTCTTTTGGAAGAAGAGTTACACCTTTGACTATAAAATCCTTATTAGGAACAACTAAATATTGATCTACAAATTTTACATATTCATCAATAATTTTTTTATATTCCATTGACATTTTATAATGATATGGATTCACACTATTTGAATTTTTTTTATTATATCCAATATCTTGAACATTTAATTCTTCATCTAAAAATTCTTGAACAAATTCTGCATACGTAAGTTGAGAAACACTCGTCACATCTAGTTCTGGTAAAACGGAAGAAATATAATTGATAAAAAATTTATTTGGTCCAATTACCATATACTGATCTGATTTAATAGAATCTCTAAAATTATAAGCCAAATAAGCAATTCTATGCAAGGCAACTGTTGTTTTTCCACTTCCAGCAACACCCTGACAAATAGTATTATTATTGATAGATTCTCTTATAATTTTATTTTGTTCATCTTGAATAGAACTTACAATATTTTTTAATCTGTTGTCAGCATTTACTCCTAAGTAAGGTTTTAATATCTCATCATTAGAAACTGTATCTACATCACGATAAGAAATAAGTTGTCCATCTTCAATATCATATTGGCGTTTTAAACTCATTTTTCCTTTAATTGTGCCTTCTGGAGCTTCATAAGACACTTCACCAATATTACTATCATAGTACAAAGAAGAGATTGGTGCTCTCCAGTCTACAGTGATAATATTACTATCATAGTCACTAACTCCTACTTTACCAATATAACATATTTCTTCTTTTCCATCATCATTTGAAGTAAAATCTATTCTTGCAAAATATGGTTTTTTGAAACCATTTTCTAAGACTTTTAATTTATTTTCATATTGCATTAAAATATTATTATATGCAATAGGATCTGACATAGGTCTTTTTCTTTGAGAATTTAATGCTAACGTTACATCTTCAAATACTTCGTGATATTGTTTAATAACACTTTCTAACTTTTCTTTTTCCTTTTCTAATACTATATTCTCCATTGTTCCCCCTCCGAAATAACTATTTATACATTAGTTTTTTTAATGAATACCAAGCAAATGGTGATAGCATATCTTCTGTTAATTTATCAATTTCCATCCAAACAGCTCCATCAGAATCCAAACCATCAGCTTCCACTTTCAAATTATTTTCCTCTATTTTTACAGTATATAAAATTCCAACATGATGTAGGTCTTCTATAAGATTTTCCTCCATCTGCCATTTGAATGTAACAGAAGTCGCATCTAATAACTTTGCTTCTGTAACAGTTCCACCGATTTCTTCCATTAGTTCTCTATGTAAAGCCATAATTGGTGTTTCATCATGCTCAATTCCACCACCTGGTAAATCATATTTTCCTTTATATCCACCTCGTGCTTTTTTAATCAATGCAATTTTATTTTCTCTTATTACTATCCCATAAGCTCCCACATGCGTTTTAACTATAGTTTCCATAAATAATCTTCCTCTCTTTCGTTCTTACACATTTTAACATATAGAATTAACATTTTCAAATATTTGATCTTTTAATTCTTTATTTTGCAATAACTTATACCAATATTCCCAACTATCTTTTAATTGTCTTTCATCATAAATATCAATTTTTTCCATTTGATATAAAGCAATTTTTTCTATAATAACTTTTAAAATATAAAAATCCCATATTGTTTTTAATTTTTCTACTGATGTATTATTCAAAGAAAAATAGGCTTTTAAAATTTTTGATGCTGTTTTAATATCAAAATCCTTATATTTAAAGCATACCTTTATCACAGTAGTAATAATCTCATATTCTTTCGGTGCAACAATAGACTCATCAAAATCTATTACATATAATTCTTTTTCTTTCCACAAAAGATTAACACAAGAAAGATCTCCATGTACAATAGAAAAAGAAAATTTTTGTTCATCAACTTTTAAAAAATCATATCTTGATAACAATTCTTCTATAATATTTGAAGATATTTTAGGTTCTTTAACTTCATTTAATATCTTTATGTATTGATTTATTTTCTTTATAATACTATGACTGAAATATTGATTTAACCTAACAGGAATAGCCATTCGTTTGATTGTATCGACTAATGTATCTATGTTGTCATTCTCTAATTGAAACTTATGCTCACCTTCAATATATTTGTACAAACAAAATTTTCTGCCATTCACTACTTTGCTTTCTAATAATACTGGAACATTGATTTTCTTTTTGTTACATTGTTCTAATAATTTATTCTTACATAAATCATTACATTTTCCAATATACTCTTTTAAAAGATAGTTTTTATTTGCAGATTCAAGTTTATATACTTTATTCGTGATTCCATATTTCATCCTAGTTAATACCCTATCTTTAGGAATATTACATAAATCTAAAAATTTTTGCAATTCACAATCATTTGCTATATTCATCTATTACCTCATTATATATATCAATCATTTTTTTTATTATCTTTTCTTGAGATAAAATATTTTTTAATTTACTATTTCCATTTTTTCCAATTTTTTCTGCTTCAATTGGATTATTATATAGATATAAAATCTTTTCTGCTAAATCAATTTCATTTCCATTTTCAAATAAAATAGCATCCTCTCCATCTTTAATTAGTTCTTTTATACCTGTATTATTACTTAGAATTACAGGTAACTCTGTTGTCATTTCTTCTAAAGCTACGTAAGGAAGATTATCAAATATAGACGGAACTACCCCTATACATGCTTGATTCATTTTTTCGTTTAGTAATTCATGTTGTAATTGTCCAAAAAATTTAATGTTTTTGTGAAAGGCAGGATCTATAATTTCTTTAATATATTCAATCGTAGATATTTCTTTATTATTTCTTTTAGTATCTTTCCCAATAAACCAAAATTCTAGTTGATTCATTTGCTCTTTATTTAAAATAATATTGATGGCTTTTGCGAAAGTCACAACACCTTTTCTCTCCTCTATGCTTCCACAAAATAAAACTACATTTGATTTATGATAAGGTGTTTTTAAATAAAAATCACTAGTATCAATAATATTAGGAACCATTTCTACATCTTTAATCTCTTCATTTTGCTTTTTCATTTGATCTAACAGTAACTTTGAACAAGATATAACTTTATCGGCTTTTACCATACATTCATGTTCCCATGAAAGCATTGTTGAATTTATAGAAGAATGTAACCCTTTTTTATTATAAACTTGCCAAACACATAACGGAGTATGGAGTTTTACAACAATAGGAATTTTTCTATTTTCTTTTCTTAAATAGTATATTGTCTCTGCTCCCCAATCTGGTGTTTCAATTATATCAATACAGTTATTATCTTCCAATATATCAAGAACTTTTTTTACTTTCTCACGATATTCAATATAGTTTATTTTTTCATTTTCCTTTTCTTCTTGATAAATCCGAATAACCTTTACTCCATTTTCTTCATATTGTTTATTTTTATCTAAAGCTCTAGCAATAACATATACAGTATGTCCCAATTTTGCCATCTGTTCAGCAATTTGCTTTTGATAAGTAGCAATGCCACCAAAATTGGTTTCTTCAGGATATTCTTCATGCACATAACAAATTTTCATTATTTTACTCTCTTTCTTAACAAAGGATCAAAGCCAAAACTAGATTCTGCAATTTCTAAAGTATCTTTTTTATTGACCTCATCTGTATATATTACAGCACTTGCAAAATCTGATACATCATTAAAATATTTTTCATGGTCTTCTAATGCACTTCTTATGCGATATGAAATATCATCAATATTATGATTACGATTATCATTATAAATACGACTCCAAATTCCTTTTTCAATATCTTTAAATGTTAGTACAACTAACCGTACCTCAATAAGAGATTTTTTTAATTGATAAATATCTTTATAAGAAGAATTTATTAAAATGGTATCATTTTTTAGAAAAGACTGCTCACAATCACTTTTTAATACTCCATAACCACGTTCCGTATCATGAGAAGAAATCAAAAATAACTTTAGTCTTTCCCATTCTAAAAAATCATTTAAAGAAATATGACGATAAAAATCTTTTTTATCATCCTTTCTTGGTAACCTCGTTGTCACATGATGTGGCATTGCAATATCGTGTTTTTCTAGCATATAATTAGTCAATGTTGTTTTTCCTGCTCCACTTGGTCCAACAATACTTAAAATCACATTTTCGCTCAATTTAACTCATCTCCAATAATTGTTACCTATTATATGATTATCTAATTATCAAGTCAACACTTATACAAAAAAAGGCTTTTAGCCTTTTCATAATTTTATAATTTTAACTAACATTTATTTAAAAAGAATACCATATTTCAATTTCATTTTTTTCTTTTCCACTTTTCTTTTTAACTTAATTTATGCAATATCTACACCAGTTGCGTTATCATAAGCCATTCTGGCATTTCCAGTAAAATTCGGAATAAAAACCATATTCCTACTTTTTCAAAATAACACCATAGGCATTTTTATAATAAACTACAACAAAATAAGGTAAAATTGTACAATCATATATTTAAAAATCTATTTTAAAGTTAAGTGCAAAATAACTTATTTCATCATTAGTTGAATCCACCGCATATTTTATAAGCCTATATTCTCCAATATCTAAATTCCCATAAATTTCTTCCCAATTTTGATATAACTCTATCTCATCATCTTGTTCTAAAATATATTTTTTTAATGTCCAAGTATTTTCGCTATTTTTGGTATCTAATGGTACCCATGTATCATTTTCCTTTTTTTCTATTGAAAATCCTATATTAAAAATCCATTCTTTTTTTACTTTATTTTTAATGATTATTGTAGCACTAGTAGAAGTTAAAGTACCGTCTTTAAGGAACATAACAACACTTTCATGATTATCAATTTTATCTTCATATTTTATTTTATTTGATTTTGAACATCCTGTCATAAACACAAAAATCATTATAATTATAACCCATTTTTTCAAAAAAATCACTCTCTTCTTTATACTAAAATAATTCCTATTTATTTATAAAAAGGAATTATTATTCTTTAACAATACGAGATTTTTTTAATACCGTGTAAGATTAAAATCTCTATCAATGAAATCTGATCTACTGTAGCTCATATCACCTTTAACAGTATGATCATTACCAGTGTAAGATTTTGCATGAACAATACCCACTACAGTACCAGTTTTAATGCCCTGTGGAGATCCAGGTTTATAAACAACCCCGCCACTATCACCATTATTACATTGTGCGCTTGTTTTAACAAATCCTGTTAAATATGTTCCATCACTATTATATGAAAAGTTAGTATTAGTAATACTTCCTGCTGTTGCTCCAGTAGTTATTCCAGCTTTAGCAATAAATGCTCCTACTACATTTGGATTTGGATAAATATTATTTGATGCATTTATTGCAGTTGATGGATAATATGGATATTGTAAATTATTAGATACTGAATTTCCAGAATAAAGTTGAATAAAAGCTGCGTCAATTGAGCCTCCAAATACTCGTTTAGTTACATTCCCATATCCTCCTAACAACTGTCCATTTTGTACACAATGACCAGCAGTAATAAATCCATCATTCCCATTCATCTTTGCTCTGTAACCAATTGAACAAAAACCTCCAAGAGAACCACCAGCATTATAAGTAGTTGTTTGCATGGTATTACTTTCTGACTGAATAAATTTAATAACCTCAGAATCAATTACATTTTCTTTAAACCATTTTTGTTCTTCTAATGAATTATTTTTTAATTCAACTACAACATTATTGTTTTTTACATCTATATAATTTGAAACTAAATTACTCCCTTTTACACCATTTTTAATAAAATAATTTATTATACTATTATTAGCATTTTCTAATTCTTCATAAGAATTTTCAACATATTCGACAGTAAGTTTATCTGTTAAACTTGCTATTTCTTTAGGAATTTTTTTTACAATTTGTATTACTAAATCATTATTTTCATTTATATACTTTCCTCCAAATTCTTCTGGATATTTCATCATATTATTATTCATAAACAATGAATCAATAGATGTAGAAATTTTTTCTGCTTCCATATTCTTACTTATCTTTTCTTGATATTTTTCTCCAAAACTTTCTAAAAATGCTTGTTCCGTTTTCTTATTAAAATCTTCAGAATTCAAATCAATAAAACTTAATTGTGTTTTTTCATTATTTTTTATCTTGTTAGCTTCGAATAACCAATAATTTGTTACAATAGCAACTAAAGAAAATACCACTAACAAAGTTGTAAAAAATAATATTTTTTTCTTTTTCATTTTTTCTTTTCCTCTTTTCTTTTTAACTTAATTTAATGCAATATCTACACCAGCAGCATTATCGTAAACCATTCTGGCATTTCCAGTAAATCTAAATACATTTCCATATTCACCAGATCCAATGGTGTATTGTTTACTAATAAACTCCGTAGTATTGCTCATTGCGTGCTGATAGCTTCCGTATACAGTTCCACCTTTTGTCGTATTAAAAGTCACTGATATTCTTATATTACTTACATTGGGAAGTAATACTGAAAATCCAAAACCATTATTACTTACTTGTGGATTTGAATATGATTTTCCATAATTATTTCCAGTTACTAAAGCACCTTGTATGTAGGTAATATTTGAATTTGATACCCTTGCACCCACAACATCATAACTTTTCACATATGGTAGACCATTCCAAGAAGTTACTAAACTTACTAAGCACTTGTCTGAACAAGATTTAGAAATTGTAGTTGTTCTTAAATTGCTTGTAACTGAACTTCCACGTTCTTTTACCGGAGAATAATTTATGATTTCTTTTTTTGTGATTTCTTTATCAAAAATATTCATATTTTTTACTTTTTCAAAATCTTCAATAGTTAAATATTCTTGATACCCATCCCAGTAAAATTTAGAATAGAAATCATATTCCTGCTCACTTAAAATAACGCCGTTTGCATTCTTATAATAAATACTTTCTGCATTGACTCGAATTGTAAATATTGTACTATACAATAAAAATGCTAAAAACAAAATATTTCTTTTTTTCATACCATCATCCTTTCCAACAACAATATAACTTTTTTTCCAATTTTTGGTAGTGACAAAACGTCACACCCTATATTTTTTAAGGTGTGACATTATGTCTCTTACTCACTTAAATATTTATGTATATAATTTTTTTGGAAGTCAAAAAAGATTTTCTTAGCATTTTTGCAATCGCCAATATCACAAAGAATAGTTTCATCTTTTAACATTACAAATTTTAAAATAGTATTTTGTTGTTCATTTTTTTGATACTCAAAAATTTGATTTTCTAAATCATAATTTATATAAAAATCTTTACCTTCAATTTTAAAAACATTATTCGAATATAAAAGATTTTCATTTTCTTTTTTCAAACTACATGAATTAGAATCACAAGAAAATATTTCTTTTATTTTTAAGGGTGTATTTTGTTCTTTAGATGGCAAAGATTCTCCAATTTTTTTATATTTATCATAAAGAAAATTATCATTCACAAAATCTTCTACAAATGTTAATTCTATTTCTAAAGAGTCTATCTTAATATATATTTTTTGCTTTTTATTTATAAAATCCTTATAAGAAATAAAAGAATTATAACCATTAAAATCATAAAAAATATTTTCGGGACTTCCTTTATAAACCAAATCCTTTTTATTATTTATCTCACTATATATTTCTACTTCATCTATAGAAGGAGTGATCTCTCCAATTTGAAAATATATTTTTTCTCTAGTAAGTATTAACAATCCATTTTCTATAGAATACTTCCCATCTTCGCCAAAAAATTTATATACCTTTATACTGTTATAGTTTTGAAAAAAATAAAAACTAATTAAACATATATATAAAATTGAAAATATAATAATTCCTAAAATACTCAATATTTTTACTTTTTTTCTTTTCTTATTTTGATGATTTAAATATTCTTTAAACATTTTAGATAATTTGTATTCATTATTTTCACATTTTTTTTCTCCAAATAATATTTCTTCAAAAGAAATATCGAAAATATTGCTCAACAAAATAATATCTTCCAATTGAATATTGCGATTTCCATTTTCTAATTTATTTACTTTTGTTCTATCAACAAACATTTTATTTGCTAAGGTTTCTTGACTCCAACCTTTGGATTCTCTTAATGATTTTATAAATTGACCAACTTTTTTTGAATCCATATCATTTCCTCTTTTCAAAAATAGGATAACACAAGAAAAAACTTCTATCAATTAAAATGTTATGTGATTATTTAAATTACAATTAACTTATAATTCTTTTTTAATTTGTTTATTACTTTCAATGTTTTTATTTAATTCTAAATAAAGTTTATCAAGTTCGCAATTTAACAAAGCTAATTCTTTATGATATGCTTCTTTTCCAAAAAATAAAGGTTCTTCATCTTGTTTTAAAGCTATTAACTTTTTTTTAATTTGAATTTGTTCTAACAACCTTTTATTTTCATTTTCATTAAACGTATAAAGTTCTTCTAACATTTCATTTACAGAATTTTCAAAATCATTTTTTCGCATAATCTCACTCCTTTTTCACCATAATACTATCGTATGCGTCGAACGTTTCGGGTTTTGCAAAAATAAAATGAGAAAATCCTCCTGTGGTGATACTATGAATAGAAATCGTCTCTTATATATTAGAGAAATGAAAGATTTGTCTCAAAGTGAAATGGCAAAAAAGTTAGGAATTACTAAAGGGACTTATGCTATGTACGAATTAAACATGAAGTTTATGCCTTTAAAAACTTTAAATCAAGTTTGCAATATTTTTGGTGTAAATATTGATTATATTTTTTACCTGTCAGAAAACAAAGAAGGAAATTCGATAATGTCCAATATTGATAGAATAGAAACTGGTCAACGTCTAAAAGCTATTTTAGATGAAAACGAATTATCGCAGTCCCAAGTTGCACGTTTTCTAAATACATCACAATCAACTATTTCTGCTTATATTTCGGGAAAAACACTTATTTTAACTGCATTTGCACTGCAACTTGCTCAAAAATATAATTTTTCAATCGATTGGTTAATTGGTAGATCCGATAAAAAATATATAAACAAATAACAATTTGATAAAATGTAATTTTTCCACTTTTAGTGTAACATTTTATTTAATTAAATCAAGATAATTTCAAAAAATTATAAATATTCTTCAAATATATTATCAATTAGAAGAGTATTTTTTTCTAAATACACATAATTTGCTCCAATATAATCAATTTTTTCCCTTTCATCTTTTGATATAAATTGATCCAACAAAATAATATATTGTAAATAATTAGTAATATTAACAAAATATATGTCAGACGGAAATGTGATTTTTTGATTTTTATCATAAAATATTAACGACTTTAAAAAAACATTTAAAAAGTATGACTTAATATCAATCATAATAGCTCCCACATTTCTATTCTGAAAATAATCGTATAATACTCGTCTTTGCTTTATCATAGCTTGAAAATCACTTAAATCTGTATCAAAAAAGTAACTATTTATTTGTTGTAAAAAATCTTTTTTATCTGGAACTGAACCAACTACATAAAAAGGTACTACAATGTTATTTATTTTAGTTCTAACATAATTTACCATAACAATTTCTAAAAAATCTTGCTTATTTGAATCTCTAAAAAAAAATTCAAAATTATTACTATTCTTTCTTATTTTTCTTTTTTGAATTATACCCATTTTCCGTTCAATATAATAAAAAAAATCACTTAAACTAATATTTAACCCATTAGAAATACTTATCAAAGTCAATATTTTTGGATTCATGCTTTTATTCATTACTATATTTTCTACTGTACTTTGTGTCAGCAAAGAATCATTTGCAAGTTGGTTTATGGAAATATTATATATATAACAAAAATCATTGATGACTTCTTTTAGGGCTAAAATATATTTATTTTCTGTTTCTCTGTCAATAATAATTCCTCCCAACTTAAAGATATAAAATCTTTTTAATGCTAATTTATTATACCACAGTGGTCGTATATTTGTAACTATAAGAGCAAATAAAATTTCAAGTGGGAAAATAAAAGCGGTGATAAAAATGAAAGAATTTTCAACGAAGGAAAATGAAAATTTAATTTTTTTACGAGAAAATGCTAAGTATTATCAACACGAAATAGCTGCAATGCTTGGGATTTCTAAAGCAAATTATTGTAGATGGGAAAAAGGAGTATTTCTCGTTCCACTTGAACACCTAAATAAACTTGCTAACATATTTGATTCAAGTATGGATTACATACTTGGATTAACTAGAAAAAACAATAAAACTACACATATAGATACATTAGATTACAACATAGTTGCTAAAAATTTAAAAATTGTTATCAAAAATTCAAAGCTATCATTACGAGAATTTGCTAAAATTTTAAATACATCTCATTCAACATTAGTAGCATATGAACAAGGAAAAACTTTAATAAAAACACATTTTGCATATGAGATTGCTAAAAAATACAATATATCACTTGATTGGCTTACAGGTAGATCAAATTATATGTTTATTATTAAATAAATTATGTAAAAGGCTTGAAGCCTTTTTTTAATTATACATTGGTGTACCGTAACCAAAAATATTATTGCTATTTATTAAATAAGTTTGTTCTCTACACATATCATTAGAATTTCCTTCAATAGTATAAATGACATCTCCTTCTACTTTTTCAACAATACCAACATGATCTGATAACTCATCTCCATCCCAATTAAAGAAGATGATGTCTCCCTTACTTGGAATGTAATTGGAATCTTGCCACAATCCTTCAGCTTTAAACCAATTCACACCTGTAAGACAACCAGAAAATTTTGGAACAACATTTTTTTCAATATAACCGTTTTGCTCCGCAACCCAAGACACAAATATAGCACACCACTCTACTCTTTCTTCAAACCCATACCATTTCCAATATATCTCTCCACCAATATTTCCAACCTGAGATAAGGCAACATCAACCATATCATCCCCATTACTGCTTTTTAAAATACTACTCCATAAATCAGCATTTTTTTCATCCAGTAACTCTGAAACACTATTTTTTTGAATAAGTGTAAATTTATATTTGTCCATCATAGTATCAATCTCATTTTCTTGAATTTCAATATGAAGTATTTTTTTTGTTTTTCCTGGATTTAAATCTGACGGAACGAAAGAATCATCTATTTCTTCTGTAATATAATAATTAACTGAATTTATATCCCAAAATACTTTTTTTAAAACTTTTATGTTCTCTTGCGTAAACATTAAAACTTGATCTGAATTTCTTCCAAGAGATACATAAGAACTATATATTGATAATACTTTTTTCCATGATGCCCTATTAACTGTGAATAACACTTCATCATGAGGATTTTCTTCTTGAATATTAGAAATTTTATCCGCCATTTCTTGATTGATTTCACTAATAACAGTATTTAACGATACAGAAGATTCTACAGAATTACTGAAGAAGATTCCATAAATGGATGAAACGAATATTCCAATAAAACAAAAAAGGACTATTAGAAAGATTAGAACCCAACCACCTGCAAAGAAAAGTGAAAACATTGTTTTACTACCTAAAGTGGCTTTTTTCAAAAATTCCTTAGATTTAATAAAACTGCTTCTTTTCCTTTTTATAACTGATAAGTTAGGTTTTAAATTATTCATATTCCTTTTTTTAAATAAATTTAAGCTGTTTTTTACATCTACTATATTATCATAGCTTTTATAAACACCTTTTTTAGCTTGTTTATAAGATCTTTTTATGTTCTTGATACTAAATTTACCACGGGTCTTTTTTGCACCTTCAATAGTATTGTCAACAGCATATTCTATTTGATTAGAGTTAGTATCAGCTTTTTTGATATTATTTTTAACAATATTTTTCATACGTTCTCCTAATATCTTGGATTTATCTACTAACTTTATCGAATTTCCTTTATTTTTCACTTTAATATCATTCATGCTAATCTCCTACATATTTTTTATTTCATTTGGTTTAGTAGTCATTAACTTGTACAATTTGGTATTAGTAGGAAAATTGTTTTCAAAGGGAACAAGAGAACTACCAACTTTCAAAAGTCCATGTCCCTCAGTAACATTTGTGATATAACTCATTTGTAGATCTGATATATTTAAAAGTTTAGCTAACTCTTGTCTATCAGTGCTTGCTTGATTAAGCATTATAATAAACTCACTATTTGCTAACATGGTTCTTGCTGTGTGACTTTGTAACAAATCATCAACATTTTGAGTAATCCCAGTACAATATGCTCCATATTTTCGAACACGTTTCCACAAAGTGAATAAAAAATTAGCGGAATATTCATTTTGGAATAACAAGTAAATTTCATCAATAAAAATAAAGGTATTTCTACCTTTAGCCCTATTCATTGTTATTCGATTTAAAATATTATCAAGAACTACTAACATTCCAATAGGAAGTAATTGTTTTCCTAAATCAAGTATATCATAACATATTAGTCTACTATTCGTATTGACATTTGTTTGTTTTGCGAAGGTATTCAAACTTCCATTTGAAAATAATTCAATAGCAAGAGCTATTTCTTTAGCTTCAGGTTCTGTTTGCTTTAACAGTTCCTCATGAAAATCTTGAAGCGTTGGAGGAATACCTAAATAATTTCCTTGCTGGAAAAGTCTATACATTTGGGCTGTACAACGATCAATGATAGATTTTTGTTTCGGACCTAAATTGCTTCTGCCAACTAATTGTTCACAAAAAGACAAAATAAATTCGGATTTTAAAATAGCTGGATTAGCTCCATCTCCATAATCACGATTTATATCCATACAATTTATATGACTATTACTTGTTGCTGATATATGAATTACCTCGCCACCCAATGAACTTACTAATTTAGATTCTTCACGTTCTGGATCTATGATAATTACATCTGCATTCGGATCATTTAAAATTATAGAAACAATTTCATTTTTAGCAATAAAACTTTTTCCTGACCCAGAAATGCCAAGGATAAAACTATTACCATTTAATAAGCGTTTCCTGTCTGCTATAATCATGTTTTTGCTAATAACATTTTTCCCATAATATATTCCATTTTCATGATTGATTTCTTGAACACGAAAAGGCATGAATACTGCAAGAGATTCTGTAGTCAAAGTTCTTAACATATCTACTTTTCTCACACCATAAGGAAGGGCTGTGTTTAATCCATCCATTTGTTGGAATCTTAATATAGATAACTGACAAAGATGCTTTCTAGAAGTTGCAAGTAAACTCTCTGTGTCATTATCAAGTTGTTCTTTAGAATTTGCGGTATGAATTACCGTAAGAACTGATAAAAACATTTTTTGATCTCTTGTTGTTAAATCATCTAAGAATTCTTTACTTTCATTTCTTTGTTGCTCTAAGTCATAAGGAACAACTGCACTAAAATTTTGATTAGCATTTTGTCTACGTTGCCAATTTGTAATATTCGTTTCTACACCAAGCCTGCGGTTTTCTACTTCTCTAATTGCCTCATCCATTGCAATAGGAACAACATCTATAGACATCATAATATTTCTGTTTATATCCGTTAATTCAGAAACCATAGTATCTTTTATAAACGAAGAATATTCTTTTAAAAATAATACTCTTCCAAAACGATTTCCTATTTTAAAATAATCTTTTTCAAATTCTATAGAATCCGCACATATATAGTCTTTAAAACTATGCCCTTTTTTCATATTCAAAAGCATATCAAAATCAAAAAAATTTTCTTCTCCTGTTCTGTAGAAATTATGAAATATTTGAAGCCTTTCTACAGCATTTAATTCTTCACATTTAGATCCCAACTCTGAGAAATGATGGCATAAATCTGCTCCAACCCTAGCAAAGTAATTTCTTGCTTCTTCAATACTCTTTTTATTTATTGAAATAGTAATATATTTTTTTTGAATAATACCATCTTTGAGTGATGCCTGATCAAGTAAAATTTTATTGTATTCTTTTCTATATTCATCTAAACCATCATTATTCATTTTTAATAAAATATTTTTTTCAAAATCTATTTTATTTAATCTACAGTTATTGATAGTTATCTTTGTTGTTGCACCACAATCAAAACTATTTAATAGTTCAGAATACTTTAAAAACATAGCTTCTTTATCGTTACGGCTTGCTACGGCATAATTTATGTCATTAAACTTGAAAGTTTTTGAATACTTATTATTTCCAACTAGAAAAATACCATCTTCCCAAATTCGGTGAACGGGAATAGTATCTTGAACTCCCTTTGGAATCACAAATTTTTCTTTATCGTTTTTATATAACATTTTTAAGGTTTTCATATTCCATATCATTTTCCTTTCTTTACTCTTTTATTAGAATTCATCTTTCAACTCCTCGTATAATGTAGTTAAGATATTTTTTAACTACATTTCTTATTTAGA
>CAOJCV010000018.1 GCA_948432605.1 uncultured Mycoplasmatota bacterium
TAATATTGAAGATGGAAATGGAGAAAAGTCCTCTAGAATTAAAATCATTCGTGATGAGTCAATCGGTGGGCTTAATTGGGATAATGATGGAATAAATTACTGGGTAACTTCTTCTTTGCAAAAACATTTAAATTCTACTTATTATAATTCAATTATAAATAAGGAATTTATGTCGGAGGTTTTATGGAATATAGGTACAAATAATTCCTATGAAGTGCTTAATATATTACGACTTTATGAATTAGAAAGAGGGAACTTTGTGTACTCTAATAGATTAGCAACATGGAAAGGAGCAATTGGTTTGGTGTATCCTTCAGATTATGGATATGCAACAAGTGGTGGAATATCTTTCTCTAGGATAGAATGTCTCAATAATAATTGGGATATTGTTTTGGAATGTGTAAACAATGATTGGCTATATCAATCCAATGTTGTACAATGGACTATGTTTACGAATGGTTTAGATAATTATAGAGTATATCATATATATTCAACAGGTAAGATTAGCACTTATACAGCGAATCATGGGAATAGTCCACAGTCACCTAAATCTGTAAGACCTGTTGTTTATTTGAAAGAACAAATAAAAATTGTTTCAGGCGACGGATCTTCGACAAACCCATATCATTTAGAAATGCTAAGTGAATCAAATGAATAAAAAGAAATTTATAATTAAAATCCAAAAGACTATCGAATGAATATGTAAAAGTATCATTGCATAACCTAAAAGAAAAAATTCTAAATACATATAAAGAAGTTAATAAAAAATAAGTAATACATATTAATATTTTAGTGTGATAAAATACTTTTATAGAACCTAATTCGAAAGCACAAAGCATTGATCAAAGATAATAGATAGCATATTATAATTTTGCTATTTTTTTTATAAAAGAAAGAAATATGATAAGATAGAAAAGAAGGAGCTAGCATATGAAAAATTATTATATTATTCCTGCGGATTTTAAACTTTATAATTTTAAGGATATTAAAATGCAAATGAAAGAAAAGAAAGATACATGTTTGTTGTGGTATAACGCCAAAATATCTGTCACATATGATTTAAATGGTAAAATGTTAAGAGGCAAAAATGGACAATTTATTAGAATTTTTAAAAAAGGAAATAATAAAAAAGAACTGATCAAAAAAATCAATGAAAAAGATAAAGAAAAACTAATAATAGAAAAAGATCGAGTAATGAAATCAAAAAGTAATGATTTAATAATAGAAGATGCAAAGATAAAGAAAGACATTACGTTTGCCAAAAATAGTATCATCTATATTTATTACACAAAATTACCTGATCAAATGAGTCGTATTTTACTTAGAGCTAAATTTATAGAAGAAGAATACTTTCATGATGAAATAATAAAAAAAGAAGACAAAGTACCAGGAATAAAAATAGAAATAAATGGAGTCATAAATTATGACAAAAACAAAAATGATTTTTCAAAAGAAACTTTAGAAATCAAATATAATCTTGGTAAAATTCAGTGCAAAAGACAACTGAAAGAAGGCATCTATATTCATAAAGATACAAAAAAAGATCTTCTTGAGGATTTAGAAATATCTTGTGTAACAGGAAAAAATATTATAGATGAATTAAAAAGATATTTTGATTTTAAATGTGCTTTTGAAGATTGCCAAGAATTTGTTTTATTAACTTCTAAAAATCACAAAGAAAAACATGAAACATTTGAAGCATATAATCGTTTAAACTTTTACGAAGTCCATCATCTCATTCAAAGAAATTTATCGTACTATAAAAAAGAATCAAAAATTCCAGAAGCTCAATGGAAAGATTTTTCCAAAGAAATAGAAAAAATATTAAATAGAGAAGAAAATTTAATTAATCTTTGTCCTAATTGTCATAATAGAATTCATCATGGCACAAAAGAGGATATTACAAACATGGTAACCTATCTTTATAATAAACACCCGAAAGAATTAAACAACATATTATATAAATTGCAAGAAAAGGAAATTATTAAAGAGATAGAAAAAGAAAAAGAATTAGAATGGATTTTATCTTCTTTATATGGAGTTTAAAAAAAGAATAACTTAATAAAATAGTATATCAAAGCCAATCAATCCCATACTAAAAATGGTGATAGTATGGCAAACAAAAAAAACGTTATTTCATTTGGCTTAGTGAATATTCCTGTATTAATAAGTCCTATAATAAAAAATAATGATATTTCATTTAATCAACTTCATAAAAAATGTAAAAATAGGATTTCTTACATAAAATATTGTTCTCATTGCAAAACACAAGTAAAAATGACAGATATAATAAAAGGATACGAATACGAAAAAAATGAATATTTAGAATTTACTCCAAAAGAATTAAGCGACTTAAAACCTGAAAATGAAGGAGAAATAGAAATTATTTCATTTGTACCCTTAAAAGAAATAGATCCCAGCTATTTAGAGAAAAATTATAAAATTGGTACAGAAAAGAAAAGTAAAGCTTATGGAATATTATTAAAAGCTCTTCAAAAAACAAATCTTGTAGGACTTTGTAAAACAGTAATGCATAATAAATTTTATTATGGAATATTAAGATTTTATGAATCAAGTTTAATTTTCACAACTCTGTATTTTGAAGAAGAAATGAATTTAAATAATTCTATAGAAATACCTAAAGTAAATTCTAAAGAGCTTGAATTAGCTATAAAATTGATAGAAAGTTTAAAAGGACATTTTGAACCAGAAAAATATAAAGATGAATACCAAAACAAAATTTTAGATGCAATAGAAGATAAATTATCAGGAAAAAAAGTAAAAAAAATCAAAAAGTCTCCTAAAAAAGAAGTTACAGATTTAATGAAAGCATTAGAGATGAGTTTAAAAAAATGAGATTATTCGATAAAATTGTAGAACCAATGTTATTAATAGAAAAGTCTAAGCCATTTGATTCAAAAGATTTTTTGTATGAAATAAAATTTGATGGAATGCGTGCCTTAATATATGTAAGCAAAACAACATTTAAAATTTACAATAGACATCAAAAAGATATAACAAACTTATATCCAGAATTAAAAAAAATACAAGAAATAATCACAAAACCTGTTATTTTTGATGGTGAGATTACTTGCTTTAAAAATGGAGTGCCAAATTTTCAAGAACTTCAAAAAAGAATTCATTTAAAAAATCAAAATAAAATAAAAAATGCATCTATCCAAAATCCAGTTGTTTTTATATGCTTTGATATATTATATGAAAATCAAAATTTAATGAAAAAGAAATTAATAGAAAGAAAACAAATATTAAAAAAGTATCAGGATACAGATGAATTTATAAAAACTTCATATATTTTAGAAAAAGGGAAAGATTTCTATAAAAAAATTAAAAAATTAAATTTAGAAGGTATAGTAGCAAAAAGAATTGATAGTTTATATGAAATAAGTAATAGAAGTGAAAATTGGATAAAAATTAAAAATATTAAAGTAGATTCTTTTGTAATAGGAGGATATAAAGAAGGAAAGAGTACAAGTATGTTTTCAGTATGTTTAGGAAAAATAAAAGATAAAAAAATTTTATATGTTGGAAAAGTATCTATTCCAAGAAAAAGTGGATTATTAGAACTTTTAAAAAAAGAATATAAATTACAAAATTCAATTTTTTCAAATTATACAAATAACGATTGGATGTATATAAATCCAAAATACGTTTGTAATGTAGAATATTTAGAGAAAAGTAAAAAAGGAATATTAAGACATCCTGTGTTTCGAGGGTTTGAAAAAAATTAACTTGAATTTTATTGACTTTGAGGCTGCTGAAAAATTAACGTTTTTTTCAAATTTTTACACTCTTTCATTTCTGCAAATAGACTTTTTTTCAAAAATAGAAGAATTTTCGAATTATTCTTCTAGAGTCTGTAAATAAATCTGTGTAAATAAAAAATCTTTCCATGATAAAATAAGAGAAATGGAGAGATTTTTATTATGAAAGAAAAAAATAATAATGGAAAAGAAATATTAAAACTATTACAAGAAAATTATGAATTAAATACAGCGCAAGACTTATCAAGTGCAATTAAAAATATGTTTAAAGATGCCCTACAGGAAATGATGAATGCAGAATTTGATAATTCAATGGGATACACAAAATACGATAAAACAACAGAAAAAACAAATTATAGAAATGGAACAACTAAAAAGAATTTAAAGAGTGAATTTGGAGAATTTGAGTTTGAGACCCCTAGAGATAGAAATGGAGAGTTTGAACCTAAAATCGTGCCTAAAAACACAAGAGATGTATCAGGAATAGAAGATAAGATTATTTCCTTATATGCAAGAGGATTAACGACAAGAGAGATTAATGAACAAATACAAGATTTATATGGTATAGAGGTATCTGCAACAATGGTAAGTAATATAACAGATCAAATAATACCAGAAATCAAAGAATGGCAAGAAAGGCCGTTAGATAGTGTTTATCCAATACTATTTATAGATGCAGTCCATTTTAGTGTAAGAGAAGAAAATCGTGTTGTAAAAAAAGCAGCATATATTGTTTTAGGGATCAATAAAGATGGTTACAAAGAAATATTAGGAATATGGATTGGAGAGAATGAATCTTCTAAATTTTGGTTAGGAGTGTTAAATGACTTAAAGTCTCGAGGGGTTTTAGATATTCTAATTATGTGCAGTGATAATTTAACAGGAATAAAACAAGCAATAGAAACTGCATATCCAAATACCATTCAACAAAGATGCATTGTACATATGATAAGAAACTCAGTTAAATTTGTATCCTATAAAGATTTAAAAGAGTTTTGTAATGACTTAAAGAAAATCTATACTTCTAAGAATGAAAAACAAGGATATGAAGAGCTTCAAAAGGTAAAAGATAAATGGAAAGATAAATATATTGGAGCATTTAAAACTTGGGAAGAAAATTGGGATGCAATTTGTCCATTTTTCCAATTTTCAGAATCAATAAGAAAGATAATGTATACTACGAATACTATTGAATCTTTAAACCGACAATTTAGAAAATATACAAAAACGAAATCTGTTTTTCCAACAGATATGTCCTTATTAAAATGCCTATATTTATCAACAAAAAATATTACAAAAAAGTGGACTGCTCCTTATCAAAATTGGGAACCTATATTATCAGAACTATCCATAATGTTTGATGGTAGGATTTAGTTCTTTGACAATTAAAAATTATATGTTATTATTTAGATAACAAAAAGAAGCAAAATATTTTGTTGCTTCAATCATGGAAAGTATCATTTACACAGATTTTAGGACACACTCTTTAAATGGAACTTATTTAAATTCTATGCAACAAGAAGCTCAAAACTTAATTTCAAAAGTTTATTGGAATAAAGATATATGTCAATCACTTGATGTATTAATGCGTGCACCTAGATCCTTTATTAAATGTGCAGAACTATCAAATGAATACTGGTTTGGTAAAATTGGCCTTATGTATGCAATTGATTATGGATATGCAACAAGTGGAGGATTAACAATGAACAGAGAAACATGTTTAAACAGTGATTTTAGATATGGGCAAAATGCAAATGTAAAAGAATGCATTGATAATAATTGGTTAAATAATTCTACGTTTCAATGGACCATGACAGTTTTTGATAATATAGGATCTTCTATAATCTTTGATATTGCAAGTGATGGGAAAATCAATTCTTGTATTACGAATAATAATGGCCCTCGTCGAACAACAAAACCAGTAGTTTATCTTAAATCAGAAATTAAGATAACTGATGGGAATGGTAGCAAGACTAATCCATTTATTTTAGGTTATTAGAAAATAAATGATAGAAAAATCATGTCTTTTAGATGTGATTTTTTATTTTGTAAAATATGTGTGAAAAAAATGTAAAATTTTTTGTTAAAAAAGCTTGCATTCCCATATGTTTTATAGTAAACTAAGCTTTGTATGACGGCTGTGATATGTGAAGTTACCGATACACTTGGAGGCGTTGCTAAAGTTTATGTGGAGAATTTACATGGAGCAAGTCTATACAAGATATAGGCGAAAGGAGGACATTATAGATGTCAAAAAGTAAAGTTCGTATCAATTTAAAAGCGTTTGATTCTAAAATTTTAGATTTGGCTGCTGGCAAAATTGTAGAAACTGTTAAGAGATTAGGAGGTACCGTTTCTGGACCAGTTCCTCTTCCAACTGAAATTGAAAGAGTTACTGTATTAAGAGCAGTACATAAATATAAAGACTCTCGTGAACAATTTGAAAGTCGTACACACAAGAGACTTATTGATATTTTAGATCCTAGCAAAGAAATTATTGATGCTTTAACAAGACTTGATATACCAAGTGGCGTAGATATCAATATCAAATTATAATATAAGGAAAGGAAAAAGTTATGAAAGGAATCTTAGGACGTAAAGTTGGAATGACACAAGTTTTCACACAAGATGGTAAATTAATTCCTGTTACTGTAGTTAGCGTAGAACCAAATACAGTAATGCAAATTAAAACTATGGAAACTGATAACTACAATGCAATTCAACTTGGCGTAGTAGACAAAAAAGAAAAGAATTCTAGTCGTGCAAGTGTTGGACACGCAAAAAAAGCAAACACTGCTCCTAAGCGCTTCTTGAAAGAAATAAGAGATATGGAAGGCTCTTATCAAGTAGGAGATAAAATAAGTGCTGATTTATTCGAAGTAGGAGATGTTGTTGATGTAACTGGTACAAGCAAAGGAAAAGGATTTGCTGGTACAATAAAAAGACATGGACAATCTCGTGGACCTATGGCCCATGGATCACATTATCACAGAGGACCAGGGTCTCTTGGTACAATGCTTCCAAAAAGAGTTTTAAAAGGTAAAAATTTACCAGGACATATGGGAGTAGAAACCGTTACAGTTCAAAACCTTGAAATTGTTGAAGCAAATGTAGCAGAATCTTATATTTTAGTAAGTGGAAATATTCCAGGAGCTAAAAATTCATTAGTGCTTATTCGTGAAGCTGTAAAAAATTCTCGTAAGAAAAATCCAAAAGAGGTAATTTCTTATGAAAATGAAACAGTTGTTGACGAAGTAGAAGAAGTTGCAGTAGAAACTCCAGTTGAAGAAACTGTGGAAACTACAGAAGAATAGAATCGTAGAAAGGAAATGTTAAAATGAAAAAAATTGAAGTTAAAAATTTAAATTCAGAAAAAGTTCGTGACATCACTTTAAATGATTCTATTTGGGCAATCGATGTCCATGAAGATGCATTAAAGAAGATGGTACGTTTACAACTTGCAGCCACACGCCAAGGAACTCATAAAACAAAAAATCGTAGTGAAGTTTCTGGTGGAGGAAGAAAACCTTGGAAACAAAAAGGAACTGGACGTGCAAGACAAGGATCTATCCGTGCTACACAATGGGTAGGTGGAGGAGTTCCTCACGGTGTACAACCAAGAAGTTATGGATTCAAAATTAACAAAAAAGAAAGAGTATTAGCTATTAAAAGTGCGTTAGCTGATAAACTTATAAACAATGCTGTTGTAGTATTTGAAAATCTTGAGTTACCGAGTTTAAAAACGAAAGATATAAAAAAATTAATTGAAACAAATAACTTAGAAGGAAAAGTGTTATTTGTAACTGCAGAAGAAAAAGAAAATCTTTACATGGCTACACGTAGTTTAGGATATGCTTATCATATTTTAGCAGATGAAATTAATGTTTTAGATATCGTAAATGCAGATACTTTGGTACTTGATGAAGCGGCAGTAAAAGTTATCGAGGAGGGTATCACAAATGCGTAATCCAGATATTATTTACGGACCAGTTTTTACAGAAAAAAGTTATAATGGTCAACAAAATGGTGTATATACATTTAAAGTAGATAAACGAGCTACTAAAACTCAAATTAAAAGTGAAATTGAACGTCATTTTGGAGTAAAAGTAGTAAAAATTAATACTTTAAATACAAAACCAAAAGCACGTCGTATGGGACGTTATGCTGGTAAAACAAAAACATACAAGAAAGCAATTGTAACCTTAGCACAAGGTTCATCAATTGAAATGTAGGAGGTTATTATGGCAATTAAAAAATATAAACCAACGACAAATGGACGTCGTGGAATGTCTACTTTGATGAATGAAGAAATTACAACTTCTACTCCTACTAAATCTTTATTAAAGAAACAAAGCAAAACTGGAGGACGTAATAATCAAGGACGTCTTACAGTACGCCATATCGGTGGAGGAGCAAAAAGAAAATATCGTGTAATTGATTTCAAAAGAAATAAAATTGGAATTACAGGACGCGTTGCAACAATTGAATATGATCCAAACCGTAATGCAAATATTGCTTTAATTAATTATCTAGATGGAGAAAAAAGATACATTATCGCTCCAAAAGGAATACAAGTAGGACAAATTATTGAAAATGGAGAGTCTGCTGATATTAAAGTAGGAAATGCTCTACCTTTACAAAATATTCCAGTTGGTACAGTAATTCATTGTATTGAAATGAATCCTGGAAGTGGTGCAAGTCTTTGTCGTAGTGCAGGTGCATCTGCTCAAATTCTTGGACGTGAAGGGAAATATGTTTTAGTTAGACTACAATCTGGTGAAACAAGAAAAATTTTAGGAACATGTATGGCTACAATTGGTGTAGTAGGAAATGAAGACTATGAACTTGTTAACATTGGAAAAGCTGGTCGTACAAGACATATGGGAATTAAACCCACAAACCGTGGTTCTGTTATGAACCCTAATGATCACCCACATGGTGGAGGAGAAGGACGTGCTCCAGTTGGACGTAAAAGCCCAATGACTCCATGGGGAAAACCTGCTCTTGGGTATAAAACAAGAAAAAATAAGAAAGCTTCTGACAAACTTATTGTTAGTCGTAGAAAGAAATAGGAGGATACAATGGCTAGAAGTTTAAAAAAAGGACCTTTTGCAGATCAACATCTATTAAATAAGGTTGAAAAATTAAATGAATCAAATAAAAAAGAAGTTATTAAGACATATTCTCGTCGTTCTACAATATTCCCTAGCTTTGTTGGACACACATTTGCTGTTCATAATGGAAAAGAATTTATTCCAGTATACGTAACAGAAGAAATGGTTGGACATAAATTAGGTGAATTCGCGGCTACTCGTAAGTTCGGCGGACACGCAGGTCAGAAGTAGGAGGTACATGAATGGAAACTTATGCAATTCATAAAAGTGCAATGGTAGCTCCAAGAAAAGCTAGAATGACTTTAGATCTTATTCGTGGAAAAGACATTCAAGCTGCACGTGCTATACTTGCTACTACAAATACAAAATCAAGCCGTCTAATTTCAAAAGTGTTAGAAAGTGCAATAGCAAACGCTACAAACAATTTTAAAATGGACGAAGATGCATTATTTATTTCTGAATGTTTCATTAACCCAGGACCAGTTTTAAAAAGAATTAAATTTGCAAGTCGTGGTAATGTTGATAGAAGAGATAAAAGAACTAGTCATATTACAGTAAAAGTAAGTGACGGAGTAGAAGGAGGTAGTATCTAATGGGACAAAAGGTTAATCCAATTGGGTATCGCTTAGGTGTTAATAAAAATTGGGAGTCAAATTGGTATGCATCAAAGAAAAACTTTGGTACTACTTTAAATAAAGACCTTAAAATCCGTGAGTATTTAAGTAAGACTCTTAAAGATGCAGCTGTTGCTTCTATAACAATCGAACGTAAAAAAGATAGATGTGAAGTAACTATCAATACAGCAAAACCAGGAGTAATTATTGGCCGTGGTGGAGAAGATATTGATAAATTACGTAAAGCTTTATCAAAAGAAGTAAAAGAAGACGTTTATGTTTCAATTGTTGACGTTTCAAAAAATGCAGATTTATGTGCTCAATTAGTTGCAAACAATATTGCAATGCAAATTGAAAATCGTGCGCCATTTAGAAGTGCACAAAAACGTGCTATCAGAAACACAATGAAAGCTGGAGCAAAAGGAATTAAAACTTTAGTATCTGGTCGTCTTGGTGGAGCTGAAATGGCAAGAAGTGAAGGATACACAGAAGGAACTGTTCCTCTTCATACTATTCGTGCTGACATTGATTATGCTCAAGCAGAAGCAGATACAACATATGGTAAAATCGGAGTTAAAGTATGGATTTATAAAGGTGAAATTCTTCCAACTCGTAAAAATGTAAAGGAGAGTGAATCCCATGTTAATGCCAAAAAGAACTAAATTTAGAAAACCACATCGTCTAACTTATGATGGACATGCAAAAGGAAACACTGAATTACATTTTGGTGAATATGGTTTAATGGCAAAAGAAGGAAACTATGTTTCAGCTCGCCAAATAGAAGCTGCTCGTATTGCAATGACCCGTTTTATGAAACGTGGTGGAAAAGTTTATATTAATATTTTCCCACACTTAGCTCGTACGAAAAAACCTTTAGAAACTCGTCAAGGAAAAGGAAAAGGTTCAGTAGAAGAATGGGTAGCAGTAGTTAAAGAAGGTAAAATTATGTTTGAAGTTTCTGGCGTTTCTGAAGAAATTGCTCGTGAAGCTTTAAGACTTGCTTCTCATAAACTACCTATTAAATGTAAATTTGTAAAAAAAGAAGGTGAAATCTAATGACATCCCAAGAAATTCGTAAATTATCTAATGAAGAAATATTAGAAAAAATTAAAACTGGTAAATGTGAGTTATTAAACTTACGTATGCAAAATGCGAGAGGTGCATTAGAAAAACCTCATAAATTAAATGCTTTGAAAAAAGATATCGCAAGAATGATGACAATTTTAAAAGAAAGAGAAATGGATGGAGGTAACAAATAATGGAAAATGTTAAAAAACAAGAATTAGTTGGTAAAGTTGTAAGTGCCACTAATAATAAAACCATTACAGTTTTAGTTGAAACACACAAAAAACATCCACTATATGGGAAACGCGTAAAATATTCAAAAAAATATGCTGCACATGATGAAAAAAATGTAGCAAAAGTTGGAGATACAGTAAGAATTAAAGCTACAAGACCATTATCAAAAACAAAAAGATATGAGCTTGTTGAAGTTTTAATTGAAGCTGTAATTCTATAGGAGGTAATCTTATGGTAATGCAAGAATCAAGACTTAAAGTTGCTGATAACTCTGGTGCTCGTGAAGTATTAGTTATCCGTTGCTTAGGTGGAAGTAAAAGAAAAACTGCAAATATCGGAGATGTCGTAGTTTGTACAGTAAAAAAAGCAATCCCAAATGGAACTTTAAAAAAAGGTAAAGTTGTAAAAGCTGTTATTGTAAGAAGTGTAGAAGGAGTACGTCGTGCAGATGGAAGTTACATCAAATTTGATGATAATGCATGCGTTATTATTAAAGATGATAAAACTCCAGTTGGTACACGTGTATTAGGTCCAGTAGCTAGAGAACTTCGTGAACGTGATTTCATGAAAATAGTTTCTTTAGCAAGTGAAGTAATATAGGAGGGCATTATGAAAATAAGAGTAAATGATCAAGTTAAAATTTTAGCTGGAAAAGATAGAGGGAAAACAGGTAAAGTTTTAAAAACATTAAAGAAAAAAGATAAGGTTATTGTAGAAGGTATCAATATGATAAAAAAACATCAAAAACCAAATCAAGCAAATCAAAATGGTGGAATCTTTGATATGGAAGCTCCTATTCATGTTTCAAATGTTCAAAAAATTGAAGTGGAACCTAAAAAGAAAGATAAGAAAGATTAAGGTGGGAATTTATGAGTACATTTAAAGAATTATATAATAAGGAAATTATTCCTGCATTAATGAAAGAATTTAATTACAAAACAGTAATGCAAGTACCAAAATTAGAAAAAATTGTTATCAATATTGGAGTTGGTGAAGGGCACATCGACGAAAAATATATCGAAGCAGCATTAAAAGATCTAGAAACTATAACTGGACAAAAAGCTGTAATAACAAAAGCTCGTAAGTCAATCGCAGGATTTAAAATTCGTGAAGGACAAAACATCGGAGTAAAAGTAACACTTCGTGGAGAAAAAATGTATAATTTCTTTGAAAAATTAGTTCGTGTAGCACTGCCTCGTGTTAGAGATTTTAGAGGAGTTTCTAAAACTGCATTTGATGGTCATGGAAACTACACGCTTGGAATTAAAGAACAATTAATTTTTCCAGAAATTGAATACGATAATATTTTAAAAATTCGTGGAATGGATGTAGTTTTTGTTACTACAGCAAAATCTAACGAAGAAGCCAAGGCATTACTTGCACAATTCAAAATGCCTTTCAAAAATTAAGGAGGACACTATGGCAAAAACTAGTTTAAAAGTAAAACAATCTCGCAAACCTAAGTTTTCATCAAGAGCTTATACAAGATGTGAGCGATGTGGAAGACCTCATGGTGTTCTACGTAAATACCATTTATGCCGAATTTGCTTTAGAGAATTAGCAAATGAAGGAAAAATTCCTGGCGTAAAAAAGGCAAGTTGGTAAGAAAGGAGGAATTGTAATGGTAGCAGATAAAATAGCAGATATGCTTACAAGAATTCGTAATGCAAGTCAATTAAAATATGATACAGTTGAAGTTATCGGAACAAAAATGACTGTAGGAATTGCCGAAATATTAAAAAGAGAAGGTTATATTGTAGATTATAAGGAAGAAAAAGCTGTAAATGGCAACAAATTAACTATTACTTTAAAATATGGCGATAAAAAAGAAAGAGTTATTACTGGATTAAAAAGAATCAGTAAATCTGGATTACGTGTTTATGCTAAAAGAGATGAAATTCCTCGTGTTCTTAACGGACTTGGAATTGCCATCATCTCTACTAGTAAGGGACTTATGACAGATAAAGAAGCTAGAGAAGCGAAGTTAGGAGGCGAAGTTCTTGCCTATATTTGGTAAGAGAATTTTATGAGTAGAATTGCAAATAGAAAACTTTTAATCCCAACTGGCGTAGAAGCTAGTTTAAATGGATCTATCTTTACTACAAAATCTAGTAAAGGACAATTAACATTAACAATCGATCCATTAGTAAATGTTACAATTGAAGAAAATACAGTAATTACAGCACCAGCTAATACTACAGCTCGTGCAAATGTAATGGCTGGAACAACAAATTCATTAATTGAAAATATGCTAATTGGAGTAAGTGTTGGTTATAAAAAAGGACTAGAAATTATCGGTGTTGGATATCGTTTCAACGTTTCTGGTTCAAAAATTGGAATTAATGCTGGTTTCTCTCATCCAGTAGAAATGATTGCACCAGAGGGAATCAGTGTTACAAGCATTAGCAATACTGAAATTGAATTATTTGGTATTGATAAACAAAAAGTATCTGAATTTGCGGCTAAAATTCGTGAAATAAGAAGTCCAGAACCTTATAAAGGTAAAGGAATTCGATATAAAGGCGAACATATAAGACGTAAAGAAGGAAAGAAAGCGGCTAAGTAGGTGATAGTATGATAAAGAAAGAATCAAAAAATGTTGCAAGACTAAGACGTCATGCACGTGTAAGAAAATCGATTAGCGGAACTCCAGAATGTCCAAGACTAAATGTTTTCCGTTCTAATAAAGAAATTTATGTTCAAGTAATTGATGACATAAATAAAGTCACTTTAGTTAGTTCTTCATCAAAAAACTTAAAAGTGAATGGTGGAAATATAGATGGTGCTAAAGCTGTTGGAAAAGATATAGCTCTAAAATGTAAAAAAGCAAAAATAGAAAAAGTCGTATTTGATAGAGGTGGATATCTTTATCATGGACGAGTTGCTGCTCTTGCGGCATCAGCTCGTGAAAACGGCTTAGAGTTTTAGGAGGATACGATTATGGCTAGAACACAAAAAATGGATCCAAAGAAAAAATTATTGGAAGAAAAAGTTGTTAAACTTAAACGTGTTACTAAAGTTACAAAAGGTGGAAGACATTTCCGTTTTTCTGCTACAGTAGTTGTAGGTAACCGTAAAGGATTAGTTGGTATGGGTACTGGAAAGGCAAACGAAGTAAACGATGCAATTGCAAAAGCTTCAAAAGCTGCAAATAAAAACGTTGTTCGTGTTGCAATCGAGGCAAATCGTACTATTCCTCATGAAGCTTCTGGAAAAGTAGGACGTGCTGTTGTAATGATAAAACCAGCAAAAGAAGGTACAGGAGTTATCGCTGGTGGGGCTGCTCGTGCAGTTCTTGAACTAGCTGGTATCAAAGATATCGTTTCAAAAAGTCTTGGAAGCAACACTCAAGTAAATGTTGCAAAAGCTACTTTAGAAGCATTAAAATCAGTACGTACTCCAGCAAAAATTGCAGCACTTCGTGGAAAGAAAGTAGAGGAGTTATAATATGAGATTAGAAAGTTTACCAAAATCTAAAGAATTAAAAACAAATAAACGTGTAGGACGTGGTCCTGGTTCTGGAATGGGAAAAACTTCTACTCATGGAGAAAAAGGTCAAAAAGCTCGTAGTGGAGCAAGCATTAGTGCATGGTTCCAAGGTGGGCAATCTCCTTTATATAGAAGAATTCCAAAAAGAGGATTTAAAAATACTCGTTTTGAAACAAAATATGCTGTTATTAATTTAAGTGATTTAGACAGATACTTTGAAGATGGAGATACAGTAACTCCAGAAGTATTAAAAAGTCGTGGAATTATAAAAAAACAATTAAGTGGCGTAAAAGTTTTAGCTAATGGAACTTTAACTAAGAAATTGACTGTAAAAGCAAATCGTTTCTCTAGTATTGCCGTTACTAAAATTGAAGAGTCTGGTGGAAAAACTGAGGTGATTTAATGAAAAAAGGGTCACCGAGGATTTTTTCACCTGATGCCAAAGATTTAAGAAAAAGAATTTTATTCACATTACTTATTTTAGGAATATATGGTTTAGGAACTGGAATTACTATAGTTTGGGCAACTGAATGGTTAGGAGCTCTATATGGTAATTTAGGCTTTCTAGGAATCTTTAACTTAATGAGTGGTGGTGGATTTGATAAATTTGCAATATTTGGTCTTGGTGTAACCCCTTACGTTAATGCATCTATTGTTACTCAAATATTAACAATGGATATTATTCCATATTTTAAGGATTTAAAAGAACAAGGATATGTAGGAAGACAAAAAATTAATCGAATTACTCGTTATTTAGGAATTTTATTAGCTTTTATTCAATCCTATGTATTAACTGTATTTGTATTAGGAGTAAAAGATGTTGGAATGGCAATTCGAATTACACTAGTTATGAGTGCTGGAACATCTTTACTACTATGGCTAGGAGATCAGATTACAAATAAAGGTATTGGAAATGGCCAATCTCTTCTCATCATGGCAAGTATTATATTATCTCTTCCAGCTGTATTTATAGGTGCATTTGAAGCATTTGTAACTGCTGGAACATATGCAAGTTGGGTAGGAAGTCTATTCTTTGCATTATATATAATAATGTATATACTTGTAATTGTTGGAGTTGTATGGATCACTTTAGCAGAACGTAAAATACCTATTCAATATGCAAATAAAACAGTAAGTGCTTACGGAGCAAAAGAATCTTACTTACCATTGCGAATTAACTATGCAGGAGTAATGCCAGTAATATTCGCTTCTATGTTACTTACAATTCCTTCGATTGTTGTAAATGTAATAGGCAATCAAGGAGCTATAGAATTTGTAAACAATTACATTATGTATACTTCATTAACAGGATTTATTCTTTATATTGCACTTATCGTATTCTTTAGTTATTTCTATACATTTATGGCTATGAATCCAGAAGAAATGAGTAAAGATTTAAATAAAAGTGGAGCATATATCCCTGGAGTAAGACCTGGAGTGGAAACTACAAAATACATAAATAAAGTAGTTGGCAAACTTACTTTAGTAGGATCAATATTTATTGCTATACTTGCTGGATTACCTATTTTAATATCAAATTTAACAGGGTTACCACAAAATGTAGCAATAGGTGGAACTGGAATCCTTATCGTAGTAGGTGTTGCAATAGAAACTTATAAACAAATACAAAGTGGACTTGTATCAAGAGCCTTTGCACATAGAAGAGGCAATAAGTGAAGAATGTAATCTTCCTTGCGCCTCCTTTAGCTGGCAAAGGAACATTTAGTGATTATTTAGAAAAAGAATTTGGCTATCTTCATTTTTCTACTGGTAGTATTTTAAGAGAAAAATCACAACAAGATGAATCTCTAAAAAAAATATTAGAATCGGGAGAATTGGTAAAAGATGAAATTATTTTACCATTAGTAGAAGAAGTAATAAAAACAAGAGAGAAATCGAAACCATTTATTTTAGATGGCTTTCCAAGAACATTGCAACAAGCAAAGAAACTTGATATAATATTATCTGGTTTAGGAGTTTTAGATGTTGTAGTAGTTTCTATTGATGTAGAAAAAGAAACTTTAATAGACCGAGTTATTGGTAGAAAAGTTTGTAATAAATGTTATCGCAGTTACAATTTAAACATTTTAGCATTTAAGCCAAAAGTAAACGACGTATGTGATAGTTGTGGCTCTAAGTTAATTACAAGAGATGATGATAATTTAGCATCCTTTCAAATACGTTATAAGACTTATTTAGAGAGTACAAGCCCAATTATAGCTTATTACAAGAAAAAAGGGTGTTTGAGGGTAATTCATAATGATGAATTGGATCAAACAAAATCTCTCAACATTTTAAGGGGTGTTATCAGTGAACATTAAAAGCGAACGTGAGATTAAACTCATGAAAGAAGCTGGACACATAAATTATCTAGCACATAAAGAAATGGAACGTTTTATTCGCCCTGGAGTAACAACAAAAGAGCTTGATAAAAAAATACATGACTTTATCATAAGCCATGGAGGCTTTCCATCTTGTTTAGGATACGAAGGATTTCCTGGAAGTGCTTGTATTTGTGTAAATGAAGAAGTTGTTCATGGAATACCAAGTAACAGAAAACTACAAAATGGCGATATTGTAAAACTTGATTTTACAGTACGAAAAGCTGGATATGAGTCAGATATGACCAGAACATATTTTGTAGGAAATGTAAGTCCTGAAATACAAGAAAAGGTTTATCATACAGAACAAGCATTGTATGCAGGTTTAAAAATGGTAAAACCAGGAAATCGTATTGGGGATATTAGTCATGCAATTGAGACCTATGCTCACAAACACGGACTAAGCGTAGTGGAAGAACTTGTAGGACACGGAATAGGAACTAATATGCATGAAAGGCCAGATGTTCCGAATTATGGGGAATCTGGAACAGGACCAGTTTTAAAGCCTGGTATGACACTTGCTATCGAACCAATGCTTAATTTTGGTAGAAAAGAAGTTGAAATATTGGAAAATGACTGGACAGTAGTGACAAAAGATAAAAGTTTATCGAGTCACTTTGAACATACCATAGTTGTAACAGAAGATGGTTATGAAATTTTAACAGGAGAATAATATATGGCGAAAAGAAATGATCGAAAAAGCAATTTGCAAAGTAAAGACGTTGTAAAAAGAGGACCAAGTGCAAATACGAAGTCTGATAAAATAGAAGTGGAAGGAAAAGTAGTAGATGTTGTAAAAGGCGGAGATTACTTAGTAGAACTTCCAAATGGACATACTGTAGAGGCCTACGTTTCTGGTAAAATGCGAGTACACATGATTCGTATTCTACCAGGTGATACAGTCACCATTGAGCTTTCTCCTTATGATTTAACACGTGGGCGCATTACATGGAATAAAAGATAATGGAGGTAAATTATGAAAGTTAGAGCATCAGTAAAACCAATGTGTAAGAAATGTAAAATAATTAATAGAAAAGGAAACGTAATGGTTATTTGTGAAAATCCAAAACACAAACAAAAACAAGGAAAGTAGAGGTTTAATATGGCAAGAATTAAGAATATTGAATTACCAAATGAAAAACATGTTTGTATCGGTTTAACTGCAATTTATGGTATTGGCAGAAGCTTAGCTGTTACTATTTGTGAAAACGCAGGTGTACCAACTGACCGTAAAGTAAAAGATTTAACAGAAGACGATATTCAAAAACTACGTAAAGAAATTGAAAATCATGTAGTAGAAGGAGATCTTCGTCGTGAAGTTCAAATGAGTATTAAAGAAAAAATGGAAATTAACTCTTATCAAGGAGTTCGTCATAAAAAAGGACTTCCTGTTAGAGGACAAAGAACTAGTCGCAATGCTCGTACAAGAAAAGGTAAGGGTAAAGTAGTTGCTAATAAGAAAAAAGTAGGTAAATAGGAGGTTTATTTATGGCATATAATAGAAGAAAAAGAAAAGTTAAGAAGAATATTCCAGAAGCCGTTGCGCATATTAAATCTAATTATAATAATACAATTGTTACAATTGCAGAAAAAAATGGAAATGTAATTAGTTGGGCTAGTGCTGGAACAATTGGATATAAAGGATCAAAAAAGAAAACACCTTTTGCTGCTGGAACAAGTGCTGAAGCTGCTGGACGTGCTGCAATGGAATGTGGCGTAAAAAAAGTAGAAGTACATGTTAAAGGATTAGGTGCAGGAAGAGAAAACGCTATCCGTCAATTACAAGCAGTAGGACTTGAAGTAACAAGTATTGTAGATGAAACACCAGTTCCTCATAATGGATGTCGTCCACCAAAAAGACCAAGAAATTAATGATGGAAAGGAATGTTTAATATGATTAAATTTGAAAAACCAGATTATAAAATTACAGAATACCAAGATAGTAATCATTTTGGAAAATTTGAGTTAGAGCCACTAGAAAGAGGATTCGGACAAACTATTGGAACAGGACTTCGTAGAGTAATGTTAAGTAGTATGCCAGGATGTGCAATTACAACAGTAAAAATTGAAGGCGTACAACATGAATTTCAAAAAATTGATGGAGTATATGAAGATGTAACTTCTATCATTCTAAATTTAAAAAATGTTGTTCTAAAAAATCATACAGAAGAACCACATATCATGCGTTTAGAAGCAGATACAGAAGGACCTGTTACAGCTGGAATGATCGAATGTGATGCAGATTTAGAAATTGTAAATCCAGACTTCGTTATTTGTAATTTAGTTGAAGGTGGAAAAATATCTATGGAACTTACATGTAATAATGGAAGTGGATATGTAGATTCAAAAGAAAATCAAAGAATGTATGCTCAAGATAAACCAGGAGTAATTGCTATAGATTCATTATACTCTCCAGTTAGTAGAGTAAACTATGAAGTGGAAAGTGCACGTGTAGGACATAATGAAAACTACGACAAATTAATTGTTGAAGTAGAAACAAATGGAAGTATTTCTCCAGAAGAGTGTATGGCATTAGCTGCAAAAATTTTAATTGAACATTTTAATATTATTGCTGACATTAACGCAATAAGTGATGTAGCTGGTCTTATGAGCGAGAAAAAAGTAGATACAATTACAAAAACATTGGAAACTCCAATTGAAGAAATAGAGTTCTCAGTTCGTGCTTATAATTGTTTAAAAAGAGCTGGAATTCATACGGTTCAAGATTTAATCAATAAAAAAGAAATTGAAGTTACGAAAATTCGTAATTTAGGAAAAAAATCTTTAAAAGAAGTTTTAGATAAAGTAGATGAAATGGGACTTAAGTTCCGTGATTAAGGAGGTTAGTGATTATGGCTTATAGAAAATTAGGAAGAGAAACTCGTCAAAGAAGAAGTATTTTAGCTGGACTTTCTAAAACAGTAATATTAAATGGAAGTGTTGTTACAACAGAAGCTAGAGCAAAAGAAGTTCGTAAATTTGTTGAAAAAATGATTACTTATGGAAAAAGAGGAACATTAGTTTCTCGTCGTAAAGCGCTTGCTTTCTTCCATAATGATAACGAAGTAGTAAGTAAAATATTTAATGAACTTGCACCTCGTTACCAAGAACGTAATGGTGGATATACAAGAATGATTAAAATCACAGAGCGTATTGGTGATGATGCTCTACAAGTAAAATTAGAATTAGTTTAATTTGACATTCCTTAGGGAATGTCAGGTTAAAGACATGAAAATTTATGAGAAAGGTCATTTTTCTTTGATTCTATC
>CAOJCV010000019.1 GCA_948432605.1 uncultured Mycoplasmatota bacterium
TAAAACATCCTGTTGTGATTACATTTGACGAGCTTTGCTGTAATGTCACTTGCCATAAAGCATAAGTTACTCCTACTGTAAAGTGGAAAAATGAAAAAGAAAACAGGGTTATTATTAGGAATATTACTAGTAGCAATAACTCTTATTAAAATCTTAACATCTTTCTTTTCTATTCACAATGCATAGTAATAAATGTGTCATATTTTTACACTTATTTTCTATTCCTCTTTATCCTATCATACCCTCCTCCCCTAAAAGTCAAGGAGGCTGCTGAAAAAGTCAAATAAAAAATCACATTTCTGTGATCTTTATTAATATTCGATTTCTATTGTACTATCTAATTTATGAAATATTTTTGATGTAAAATAATTTAATCTGCGATATACATATAAAGAATCTATTGATAAAACAAATCCTATTAAAGCACTTGCTGGTGTGATTGGTACTAAATTAAAAAATGAACTTTGAAACATCAAACAATAACTAAATCCTATAAGCATTACACTAAACAAAGCAACTCTTAATACTGTAGGTGGTTTACAGATTTTATACAAATAAATAAATCCTGTTATCGAAGTTAAGAAAACACTGATAGAACTTTGTAATTCATAACTTAAATGAAATACTGCCGTGAAACAGGTTACCAATATTACATTAAATACAACAGTTAATGCAGCAGGTAAGCTTCTACTAATTATTTTTAATAAGAAATTTCCTTTTACTAAATCATTGTTTGGTTCTAATGCTAATATAAAAGAAGGTGTTCCAATTGTGAATGTTGTAATTAGTGTAAGTTGTATTGGTATAAAGAAATATTTTGCTGAAATGATTACACTAAAAAGAATTAATAATATTGTATATATTGTTTTTACTAATAATAAAGATGCACTTCTTTCGATATTATTTATGGTTCTTCTTCCTTCTGCAACAATCTTTGGTAAAGAATCAAAGTTATTATCTAATAATATAAGCTGTGAAACATTTCTCGCAGCATCTGATCCACTTGCAACAGAAATAGCACAGTCACTTTTTTTAAGGGCTAACACATCATTTACTCCATCCCCTGTCATCGCTACACATTTGCCATTTTCTTGTAATGTTTCGATTATTATTTTCTTTTGATTTGGAGTTACTCTTCCAAATACTTCATAATCACTGATAATTTCTTTTAATTCTTCTTCATTTAAATTTTCCACGTCTATACCACGAACTTTTTCTAAACCAACTTTTTTGGCAATGTTTAAAACAGTACTTACATTATCTCCTGAAATAATTTTTACCATAACACCTTGTTCTTTAAAATAATCTAATGTTTTTTTAGCTTCTTTTCTTATTACATCCTCGATGATAACAAATCCAAGAGGTTCTAGTTTTTTAGGATTTTTAGATAAAGTTTCTCCTTTTGCAATCAATAACACCCGAAAATCATTTTGATATTTTTTTAAATATTCTTCTACTATTGTTACTTCTTCTTTTAATAAAAATTCTGGTGCTCCAATATATATTATTGTATCGTCTTGAAACTGAATTGCTGAGAATTTTCTTTCTGAAGAAAAAGGAATATCTTTTTTCAAAGTTTTGTTACTTTCTTTTTGAAAAAAATCTTTTAATGCTAACATTGTTGAATTATTGTCTTTTGTATTTTTGGCATAATCAGTTATTGTTTTTTCAAGTTCTTCTTTGTTATGTTTTTTATAAGGAATAAAATCGATGACTTTCATTTTTCCTTCTGTCAATGTACCAGTTTTATCTAGGCATATTACATCTACTCTAGCAAGTGTTTCTATGCAATAAAGTTGTTGAACAAGTACTTTATATTTTGAAAGTCTTATTACACTAACAGCCATTACAGAAGATGTTAATAATACTAATCCTTCTGGGATCATTCCAATTAAAGCAGCGACAGTTGTAAAAATTGCTTCTGTTATGTTTCCTCCTGTTGCATGAAGTTGACTAAGGTACATTATTAATGCAATAGGAAGAATTAAAATTGATAATATTTTTAATAATTTTTCAAATGAATTCATAATTACTGAATTTATCTTTTTTTCATATTTTGCTTCTTTTGATATTTGAGAAACATAGTTATCTTCCCCAACATGACATACTTTTCCTATACATTCTCCACTTACTACAAAAGAGCCTGATAATAACAAATCGCCTTTTTTCTTTCCTATTGCATCTGGTTCTCCAGTTAATAAAGATTCATTTACTTCTATATTACCATCTAATACATAAGCGTCTGCGACAATTTGATGGCCTGGGGTTAGTATTATTTCATCATCTAAAACAATTTCTTCTAATTTTAATTCAACTTTTTCCCCATTACGTATTCCTATTACTTTATTTTCTGATAATACAGATAATCGATCTATAATTTTTTTAGAGATTATTTCTTCTATGATGCTTATGATGGAATTTATAATTATTACTCCCATGAATAAGCAATTTTTTAAACCATTAAGCATTTGATTATTTAATATTGACGCTATAAAAACAGCACTGCCTAAAGCTATATTTAAAAAATTAAAATACGTAAAAAAGTTATTTCTAATGATTTGTATGATTGTTTTTGTTTTGGGACTATTATCAAAATTTACTAAACCTTTTTGAATTCTTTCTTTTACTTCTTCGGCTGTTAGTCCCTTTATTTCCAAGTTATCCATAATACCACCATTACAAGTATATCATATATTTTTATTTCTTTTTGTTACAATTTTGTCAGTTATTAAGGTGTTAGCACTACACGAAAACTTATCTAAGAAATGGAAGAGCTTGTTTCATTACCTGTGCCAAGCATGCCTGCAGATGATTCAGCTTGGAAAGTAAACCATGGATTTGATGTATTCACAAAATGGGTGTAATCACTATACCATGAATTAACTTGGCTTGTTAGATTTATTTGATTAGTCTATACTTTGCAATGGTCTCATCTTTCCTGTTATCCCCTAAACGAGTGTTAATATATTTTTCATTACTACTTTTTTATTTTAAATAATACAAAAAAATTAGTTTTTTTCCTAATTTTTAAACTCCAAGTTTTATTCCTTTTTTCTTTAATAATATTTTTCTTATAAAATCTATTGGTATTACTGTAAATGCTAAAATTAATACTAGTGTAAGTTCAAATGGTGTAAGTCCGAATGTTCTAAACACTGTTCCACCTTTGTAAATTAATATCATTTGTACAGAAGCTATAAATAAAAATGTTATCATAAAAACTATGTTTTTCCTTAAGTTTGCTAATATATTTAATCGGTGAGTTCTTGCATTAAAAGCATTTCCAATGCCTATAAAAATAAATAAAGCAAAATAAGCTGTCATCAAAAATTTGAAATCTTCTCCTGTTCTTATTAATGTTTTAATCCAAGGAGATTTTAAGAAAAATAAACATAGTAGTGCTGAGTAAAGTCCTGTAAAAACTATTTCTGAATACATATATTTATTCATTATTGGTTCATTTTTATCTTTTGGCAGTTCTGTCATTGTTTCTTCTAAGGCTGGCTCATATGAGAAAGCGAGTCCTGCAAATGTATCCATTATCATATTTATCCACAGCATTTGGATGATCGTAATTGGGGTATTTACTCCTACAAAAGGACCAACAATAGATAAAAATAAAGCACAAAAATTACAAGTTAATTGATATATAATAAATTTTCTAATACTTTTAAAAATAGTTCTTCCATACAAAATAGCCTTGCTTATTGATAAAATATTATCATCTAAAATTACAATATCACTTGCCTCTTTTGCTACCTCTGTCCCACTTCCCATAGCGAATCCAACATTAGCTTTTTTTAATGCTGGTGCATCATTTACCCCATCTCCTGTCATTCCAACTATTAATTCTTTGGCTTCTGCAATACGAACCAATTTACTTTTATCTTGAGGAAGTGCTCTGGCTATCACTTTTATTTTTGGTAATAATTGTTCTAATTCATAATCATTAAAACGGTTTAATTCATCACTTGTAAGAACTATATCGTCTTTAGTTCTTATAATTCCTACTTCTTTGGCAATAGACTCTGCTGTTTCTTTCGCATCTCCTGTTATCATTACTACTTGGACGCCTGCATTTTGGATTTCCATGACCCCTTGCCTTGCTTCGTTTCTTAAATCATCTTTAATAGCTACTAATCCTACAAAAGTTAAGGATTCCATATCTTCATGAGCTAATGCTAATGTAATTACTCGACATCCTTTTTTTGTCAATATTGTAATTTCTTGCTCAATTTCTTTTTTATTTAAAAATGGCTTTTCTTCTCCTGTTGTTAAAAACATTCTAGAACATTTTGGAAGTAATTTTTCACTTGCTCCTTTTATATATGTCAAAGTTCTTCCTGATTCTTTTATTGTGACAGAAGAGTATTTATTTTTACTATCAAAAGGAATATTTGATATTATCTCTTTTTTTGGCATTTCTTTTTCTTTTAAAAAGCTTAGTAATGCACGATCTGTAGAATTTCCACCAATAATTTTTTCTTTGCTATACATACTACTGTTATTCCAAATCATGCTTCTTTCTATTATTTCATAATACTTTGAGTGTCTTTTAATATCATTTTCTTTATGGAAGTGTTTTCTTTCTCCTGAAATTATTTCAATTACTTCTAACTTTCCTTTTGTAAGTGTTCCTGTTTTGTCCGTAAACAAAATATTTAAAGATCCTGTTGTTTCTATTCCTACTAATTTTCTTACTAAAACATTACTTTTTAACATTCTTTTCATATTAGAAGATAAAACTAATGTGATCATCATTGGTAATCCTTCTGGAACGGCTACCACAATGATTGTTACTGATAATGTGAGTGCATAAATTAAATGATCTGCCATGACATGAAAGTTAGATAATGTATCCATGATTAAGTTTATATCAAATTTATTTTCAATAACTATGACTGAAAAAAGATAAGAAAAAGTTACTAAAAATGCTCCAATGTAACCAATTTTACTAATTGTTTTTGCAAGCCCTCGCAGTCTTAATTTTAATGGGCTCATCGGTTCTTCTTCTTGGACTTCTTTAGCTAGTGCACCATAAACGGTTTTGTCTCCGACGCTGGTAATTTTCATAATTCCATTACCTTCATATACTACAGAACCTCGAAGCAAAATATTTTCTTTTGTTCCTGGAATTTTTTTTCTTTCTCTTGATTCCCCATTTAGACGAGATTCATCAACACTTATTTTGCCATCTAAGATTATTCCATCTGCTGGTATTGCATCTCCACTACTTAAAAGGACAATGTCATCCACGACTAAATCCTCTATTTTTACTTCTTCTATTTTTCCATTTCTTTTTACTTTTACTAAAATGCTGTCTGTTTCTTCTTGAAGTTTTTTGAATGCTTCTTCGCTTCCATATTCACTTATAGTTGAGATAAAAGACGCAAGAAAAATTGCTATTAAGATGCCTAGTGTTTCAAACCAATCAAAGTCTTGAAATAGAAATACAACTTTTATTGCTAAAGCTGTTAATAATATTTTGATAATTGGGTCTCCTAAAGATTCAATTAAAAGTTTTAGAAAACCTTTTTTCTTTACTTCTGTAATTGTATTTGAACCATATTTTTTTCGACTTACTTCTACTTCTGTATCCCTTAGTCCATAAATTTCCATGTCTAGTATCACCTAAAAAAATATATGATATCACATAAAAAAAAAGAACTTTTTTAAGGCTCCATTTTTTGGTTAAATTATGGTGCAATTAATTTATAAAAATAAGTTTTTCCATCTGCTTTTGTGTGCTAAGAATCCTTTTATTTCCTCTCTATAACTAAAAATTAGACCATTATTGGTTTATTCTTTATTCATTTTGATGTTCTACCATCAAATTTTAAAAGCCCAATTTATGATTGTCTGCCAACTATCTTTTTTTATGTTCCTTTTTTAATTTTTTCCAGTATAGAATATCACCACCCCTATCAAAATAAAAAAAATACTAGTTTTTTCTAGTATTTCCTGTTAAATATGATAAATTTTATTTTTCTTAGTAAATACATATAATCCAGCAGCTACAGCAATTCCACCAATGATTACTGCATATGGTAAGAATGAACCTGTTTGAGGATTGTCTTGAGTAGTACATTTTTCATCATATTCTTCTTTTGTACAAACTTCTCCATTTTCACAATAGTAAACTTTTTGACCATCTTTTCCATCTTCAATTTTACATTTTGGATTTGGTGTTTCATCTGGTGTTACTGGTGTGAAATTTGAAAGTTCAATAGAACATTCAGCAGATGGATCTGTAACATCAAAAGTAATTTGAGCTACGATACCTTTCTTTCCTGCTCCGAAACCTTCAGCATGAGATAGATTATAAACTACACTGTTATTTGTTTGAGAAACTTTTTTGGCAGTCCATTCATTTCTTCCATTGATTCCATTTGAACTTCCTGTTCTTGGAGTTAAGTTTTTTAAATTTGCAGTTACATTAAATTCTTTTAATGTTCCTCCTGTTACGCTTACTCCGATATAACAAGTTGCAATTGTTCCATTGGCATTTTTTGGACATGTGATAGTTGCTCCACCTTCTGTTGTTTTTGTTCCCGTACTATCTTCAGAAAGATAAATTTCTGTTGCGTTTGCAATAGTAGGAACTAACATTGTACATAGAACTAATAAAACACTCAATACTACATTTTTCTTTTTCATAATAAACCTCTTTTCTTTTTTTATTATGGATTTATTATATCATAAAAATACAAAAATTCTACAAATTTTGCACTTTTTTACAATATTTTTAAAAAATATGGTATTATAATTAAAGAGAATAGAATTGGTGGTGGAATTATTTATGAGAAAAATTGTTATTTCTATACAAAATAATGCTCTTATTTTTTCTTATAAAACCAATCAAGTAATTCGTGAAGACTTAATGAATACTAATATCATTAGTGATAGCGAGCTTGTATTTAGTGATGATTATATTTTACAAAACCAAAAACTAGTCATCCCTTTTCTAGAAGAACTTTGCGAAATGAATTCTATTGATACTATTACTTTTCAAAATAATTCATTGGCTATTTTTTTAATTGATTTGTTTTCTAAAATTAAAATTAGAACTATTAAAGTTAAAAAACAAGAAAATGCTCGTTATGAGTTATGTGAAAAGTTATTAAAGAAAAAAGGACTTAAAGAATTTGATTGTTATTCTATTCCTAATTTTTTATTAGAACTTTTAGATACTAAGGGAATTAAAGTTATAACACATAGTGAAATTTTTTATATCTCCCCTTTTATGATGCAAAATCAAATGAATGAATATTCTAAGATTTATTATCAAAAAAAGATTAAGATTTATCATAAATTAACAGAAGAAGATCAAGAAGATTTTATTTCATTTTTAAAAATGAATCAATATTTAAAAATTATTTCTTTTTTGGAATTTCACAGAAAAGATATAGAGTTTGTGATTGAAAATTTAAAATCTTTTCGAAGGAAAAATATCTATATTGAAGTTCATGAAAATATTACGAAACAAGAAGACTTTCTTTATTTGAAAGAATTAAATAAAAAGCATAAGAAAAATAAAATTCAAATTGGACTTGTTTATAGTGAAGAATATATAAGTGAAAATTTAATGAAACAAATTACAATAAATACTTTAAGACTTTGTGGATTTTTTCTTTTTGTTTTTTTAATTGGTATTATTGGTTATGTATCAATTAATAATTACTATTCCTTAAAAGAAGTTAGTCAAATTCAAGAAAATGTTAAAGTTACTATTGATAATAGTGATACAATTGAACTTCCACCTGATATTAAAAAAGACGAATTAATTATAAAAAACCGCTACATAGCGGCTTTGACTTCTATTAATCCTGATGTTGTAGGTTATATAAAAGTAAATAATACCAATATTGATTACCCTGTTGTTTTAAAAGATGATAATAAATATTATTTGAAGAAAAACCTTTATGGTGAAGATGATCAAAATGGTTGGATTTTTATGGATTATCGGAATTCAGATAAAATTTTAAATGATAATACGATTATTTATGGTCACAATATGTATTATAGTGGTGTAATGTTTGGTACTCTTCATCGTGCTCTTAATTATTCATGGAATTCTAATCCAGATAATTTAATTATTTCTTTTGATACTATGTATGAAACTATGAATTGGCAAATTTATTCAATTTATACCATTCCAAAGACAAGTGATTATTTAAAAGTTTCTTTTGAATCTCCTGAATTAAAAAATGAATATATTTCTATGACAAAGGGTCGTAGTATTAGAGATTTTGGAATTGAAGTTTCTACTACTGATTATTTACTTACTCTGTCTACTTGTACAGGAGATAATGAACGTTTAGTAATTCATGCAAAACTCATAGTGAATACGGAATCATCAACTCCAGATTCTTCTGATACCTAGTATTTGTTTTATCAATTTCGATAGCTTTTTTAACATAATCTACTGCTTCTTGATAATGTTTTGTATAAAATGCTGCTAGTGATAATATATCATAGAATGCATCGTTCCAAGCAAATTCTTCATTAATGTAGGATTTGCTTTTTTCTTCTATCTTTTCTGCTTGTTTTAATATGGGATATGCTTTTTCATATTCTTCTTTATTCATGTACAAAGTTGCTAATTCTATATAGCCTTCTCTTAAATAAGGCGCTTCTGCTATTGATTTTTGCCACCAATATTCTGCTTCTTCTAAATAGTTTTTTGCATAATATGCTCTTCCTAAAAATCTCATGGAAGCACATCTTTCATCTTTCCATGTTGCATTTTTACAGTTTAAATGTTTATGTAACATATCAATACATTGGTCCCATTTTTTATAATACATGTATTCTCTTCCTAAATAATGTATATTTCGATCATTTTCTGGATCTTCTTCAACACTAATTTCTAATAATGGCAAATAAGAACTTCTTGATTTTGATTTGTCTGGATAATGATTTAATACTATTGGTACATCTATTTCTTTTTCTTTTTCACTACATACTAGTATCTCATGAACTGGATTTTTCCAATGATAATTTTTTCTGCTATGAATTTGATTAATCCAAAAACTTACTTTTGGATTTCCTAAATCATCTAATTTCCAATTGTAATTATAATGAGCTCTTGTTGGATTATTTTCTATCCACATTTTTTCTAATGTCTCTCGCCAATTTGGCTCAAACACTTCATCTAAATCCGTACTTACACATATATCTGCATCTTCTGGGACTAAAGCAAGACATTCATTTCTCGCTGTATCAAATCGCCAAGGAGTTATTACTTTTTCGTAGATTGTAACATTTCTTTTTTTTAATTCTTCTACAGTATGATCTGTTGATCCTGTGTCTAAGACGATGATTTCATCGGCTTCTTTCATTGATTCCACCCATCGACTTACAAATTTTTCCTCATTTTTGGCAATTGCATACACGACAATTTTTAATTTTGACATAATACCCTCCTATTTCCATTTAATGCAAAAAAAAAGAATGTATTACTTTTATTCTACATCCATGTAACACATTTCATCTTTTCCATTATGATACTCTTCTATTTCAAGAGAAGTTTTTGGGAATGGATTTAAGTTAAATTCAGTTGATAAAGTTTCTTCTTCTACTTCTTGAGTTACCATTATAGAATATCTATCAATGTCTGTATCAATTCTTCCTGTATTTCCATCAAAGCTATCTTCTTCAATTGTTTCTTCAGCAAGTTGATATTCTTCTAATGTATCAAATTTATATGTAATAATTCTTAACATATTATAAATATTTCCAGTTCCACTTATTCCATATTTGTAAGTTTGATATATTTTAGCATTTTCAATAGTACCTTTTCCAACACCTTCACAATATAAGTATTCTTGTGGAGCTTCAGGATCTATAATTAGTTTAGCATTCGCTAATGTTTCATTTTCATATGCATCGATTACTTTAATTGCTATTTCATATTCTCCAGCTTCACCTAAATTAATTGTGCTTGTATCTGTTTCAAATTCATAAGTACATTCAGACATATCATCTACTTTTTCAATAAAATCATCTGGATAAATGCTATCTCCTGGAACAATATATAAATCTTTTGTTTTTACAGTTGGAGCTGTTGTATCTTTAACAGTTACTTTATTTGGACCAACAACTTTTGTTCCACATGTTACTGTATATTCATAGCTTCCTACTTTTTTTGTATTTAATGTGCTCTCTACTTTACAATTTGAAATATCCATTCCTGTTACTTTTACATAAGTTGCAGGATTGTCAAGAACTAATTCTCTTCCAGCTTCTAATTCTTCTGGCATAATTGCACTTACAACAACAGCAGGTGCTTTATTCTTTCCTAAAAATAGAAAATAGTACAATCCAAATCCTACTGCAGCAATTAAAACGATGATTAAGACTAACAGTAAAGTTTTATTCATTTTCTTTTTTTCTTTTCCTTGATTATTTGGGATTACTGGTGGAGTTGGAATTCCTCCCATTAAACCCATATTATTTACTGGTGGTACGCCTCCCATATTTGGTTCTGGTTGAGGCATCCCTTGATTTGGCATTGGATTTGCATTATTAAATGCATTTGGTTGAGCAATGTTTGGATTCAACACAGTATTTTCTGTAAGTGTAGAAGACATAAGAGGCTCTACACCACTTTGTACTACTGATGGAGCAACAGGAGCAGTAACCATTCCTTCTGGTGCTAAATTCACTTGATTCATTTGATTATATGCTTGTGGGTTTGTTTGTCCTACTGGTTGATTTACTGGTCCGTTTATATTATTTTCCATAACTTGTCCCATATTTAGCGATTGTGTACCAAAAGCATTCGCAGTAGGCATTTGATTTATTGGTTCTACTGGTATTTGATTATTCACTGGTTGCCCTAATTGTTCTGGTTGAGGAATTGGATTTGGTTGAGGTGGTATTGGATTTGGGCCAAAGCTACCTTGATTCATTCCTATATTATTTAAGTTTTGATTTTCATTATTGTTCATAATTCTACCCTCTTTACTCTAAAATTCTACATTTATTATACTAGTTATTTTTATAAAGTGCAACTAGTTTTTTCGACTCCTTATCTTTGTATCGCTCAAACTATTTGAATATAAAAAAAACTGTCAGAATTTTTCTTAACAGTTTATGCATTTTTTATTTTATAAATATAATTATTTACTTTACTAGCCCAGGTACTACTTTCCGCATAACGTGTGTTAATTTGTTCTGGTGTTACTAGTCCTTTTTTTATATAATTATTTGAAAGATTTCTAATCATAGCTTCGATTCCTTCATCTAGTGAATTGAACGTTGCATAATAACCTTTTCCACCTTTCATTCCCCCTACATTATTGTTTTCTCTTACTAGTCTACTACATGTCCATGTACAACCTGTTTCTAATAAAGAGATTGCTACAGTTAAATATGGATCTACTCCATAATCAATTGAGTATTTTGCAAAACTCATTCCGTAACCGCTTAAATTACTAGACAGACTTAAATCTAATTTTGCACCTAGTTCTTCTAATGTCATTCCATCAAAAACTATTTCAGGTGCAGACGCTTTTAAACTCACAATTTCAATTTCTTGTTTGGTGTTTAATTTTTCATAGTAAGTCTTTTGTTCTAATTTTTCTTTTTGATTTCTTAACATTATGGTTTCAATTAACGAATTTCCAATAGTAGTTACTGTACTATCTAATGATAAAACAGTTACTGTTTCTAACCGATTTGTTAAGAATTCTATACAACTAATTACGATTATGGCTAAACAAATAGCCTTAACCGAGGGTAATTTTTTCATTTCTAAACCATCCTTCTTTTTCTGGAAAGCAAAGTTATTATACAATAGTTTATTCTATTTTGTCAAATTTTTTACTGTTTTTTTGCGTACTTTAGTTCGTTTTATGCCTGTTTTCTAGCATTTTTCCTTAAGAAAATTTTTTTACTTTTTCTATCCAAAAAAGAGAAATGTTATTATAAAAGCTGCTATTATTCCAACTAAATCGGCAAATAATCCTGCTGATAAAGCATGTTTTGTTTTAGTTACTTTGATAGATCCAAAATAAAGTGCTAAAACATATATTGTTGTATCTGTGCAGCCTTGCAGATTTGAGGCCAATCTTCCAACAAAGGAATCTGGTCCATATAACTCAAAAATATTGCTCATGATTGCTAATGATGCAGTACCAGAAATTGGTCTTACCAAAGCCATTGGTAAAATGCTAATTGGTATACCAACACTTTCTAATAATGGGGTAAAATATGAAAAAATAAATTCTAAAAAGTGGGAATTTAAAAATATATTTGTGGCAAATACCATTGCGATAACAGCTGGGGCTATTTTAAAGGTTGTGACAAGTCCATCTTTGGCTCCAACTAAAAATGAATCATAAATATTTACTTTTTGTTTAAAAGCGTAAAGAATAATGGCTAAAACAAATATTGGAACAATAAAATTTGATATATTAAACATGTTTTTTTCTCCTTTTTATGTAATCATAAATAAGTCCTGATATGTTAGAGCATAAAGTAGCTAATATACTTGTAATAATAATTTCTGATGGATTTGCACTTTTATGCATTAATCGAAGTGCAATTACTGTTGTTGGAACGATTGTTACTCCTCCTGTATTTAATACTAAAAATGTAATCATCGCTTCTGTTGCGGTATCTTTTTTTGGGTTATCTTCTTGTAAGCATTCCATTGCTTTTAACCCAAATGGAGTTGCTGCACTTCCAAGGCCTAGAGCATTTGCGGCAATGTTACTTGCAATGTAACCTAATGCTGGATGATCTTTTGGTAAACTAGGAAAAAGTTTACTTAATAGTGGTCTTACTAGTTTTGAAAATTTTTCTAATATTTTTGAATCTTCTGCTATTTGCATGATTCCAGTCCACAGTACTAATAAGGGTAACATTTCTGATAATAGTTTTAATCCATCTGATCCACCTTTTAAAATTTCATTATTTAATACTTCTACATTCCCTGTTATTATTGTAAAAAAACTTCCTATTATGATAAAAAATACCCATATATATGTTACCATTTAAATAACCACCCCAAGAATCTTTTAAAGAATCCTTCCTTTTTTTCTGTTTTTTGTTTTTCTTTTTGATATATTTTTACTGTTTCAAGTAATTCATCTTCTAAATATATTTCAGCTACTCCAACTACTTCTTCTTTTGGATTTTCTTGTAAATTATAATTTATTTTTATTTTTTCGATTTCTTCTTTTTTTAATAAAGCATAAAAACTTTCTTTTACATAATAATCTTTATTTTCTTCTAGAAAAAAATTATCTTTTTCTAATATTGTTACTCTTTCATATTCTTTGAAAACTTTTTCACATAAATTTTTATGATCTTCAAAGTCATTGCCATCATTTAAAGTTACTACAATACATGTTTTTTCGTCTTTTTTTGAAGCTGTAACTAGTGTCCTTCTAGCTTTCTCTGTAAAGCCTGTTTTTCCTCCTATATTGTATTCATATGTTTTTAATAATTTATTTTTATTTTGCCACACATAAGTTTTGTTAGTTGTTTTTGCTGTATAACTTTTAGTTGACATGATCGTTTTTAAGGTTTCATTTTTTAGTGCGTATCTCATTAGAATGGCCATATCTTTTGAGGTTGAAGTATTTCCACTGCCGTTTTCTTCTTCTAAGCCATGGTTATTTAAAAATAATGTATGACTCATTCCTAATTCATATGCTTTTTGATTCATTAACGTTACAAAATTTTGCATATTTCCCGATACATGATAAGCAATTTCAATGGCTGCATCGTTTCCACTTCGAAGCATTAATCCATATAATAAATCTTTTAATGTAATTTCTTCTCCTAATTCAATATATATAGCACTTCCATAAGCTTTTAATACTTCTTCCCCTACTTTTCTTGTTGAATTTATATCTTTGTTTTCTAACGCTATTAAAGCAGTCATTATTTTTGTTGTACTTGCTATTAATTTTTCTTTTTCTAAATTATGCCCCATTAAAATTCTTCCTGAATCATAATCCATTACAGCATAACTTTCTGCTGAGATAGCTTTTACTTTTATTGGTAAAACTAATATTAATAGTATTATAAGTAGCTTCATAATATCACCTATCAAAACATATGAAAAAAAAGAACTTTTTAGTCCTTTGATCTTTTTTATTTTTTAGTCTTCGTTGTAATTATAGATTCCATGAATTTTTTTTATTATGTTATGATCTGGTGTTTCTAAAATCCATTTTTCTTCTTGTAAATTTACATTAAAATTTACAGTGTATTTTACCCTTTTTATTTCCTTTTTCATGTAATCTAATTGTAAATCTGCATATTTTTCTTTATTCCATGTACCGTCTTGATTTACATATTCACTTTTCTTTTCATTACGATATTTCTCAGCTTCTGTTCTACTATGTTCATAATCATATACAGTAAGTTCGACTTTGATGATTGCTTCATCTCCATTATAGGTTTCTTGTTTTATTTTATATTCTAAATCAACATATTGCTTTTTCATGATCATTCGATATTGTTCATCTTGTTCTTCTAATAAATTTTCTTGCCTTAATAATTCTTCAATGGAAGACTGTATTTCTTGATCATTATTACGATATTTCTCTAAATATTCTTTTACAGGATCTGTAGCATGGGTATTTGTACAACCTGTTAAAAACAAAATACTACATATGATAAGTATTATTTTTTTCATAAATATTCCTTATATGACATTCTTATTAAAGATGCAATTTCATGTAATTTGATTGTATATTCTTTTTTTAATTCCTTTTTCATTTTGTCTAACATCTTTTCCATTGAAGATTCAAATTCTCCAAACCATTCGTAATATAAAAAGGAACATTTTATTTGATTTTGCTTTTCTTTTAAAGTATTTAATTCAATCCAGATAAAATGTTTTTCTTTTTCTGCTTGTCTTAATTCTTTTCTAATTTCTAATTTTTGTTCTATTTTATATGGCACTTTGGTCTCTTTTATACTATAGATAATTTCATTTACATTATTTTCATCTTCTACAAGCAGTTTGCTACGAGATATCGTTTTACCTGTCTCATCTATTTCTATAATAATAGCATTTTTTCCACTTGAAAATAAAATACAACTTAATTTCTCTTTTCCATTTTTGACAATTGTTTTCTCTATAAATTTTGAACTCCATTCAGAATCAAAATTGATTTGATATTTAAAAAATGTTTTTATGTCTTTTTCTGTCACTTTCACAAGTGGCATTTTTTTTATTGGAACTATATTATCTGTTTGTTCCCATTCGTAAAAATCCCATAAAGTATTATCTAAGTTCGCTAATACGTCATAATAGTAGTGCATTATTTTCATCCTTTCTTTTTCAATCCTAAAATGATTAGAAGAACGCCTACAATTCCTATAAGGCATTCTATTCTACTACTAATAAAATAAACATATTTTTGCGTATTATACCCAAAAGTGAACAAATTTAAGTAAAGTATTGAAAAAAAGATACTAATTGAAAGGAATAAGACTCCTATTATTACAAGCAATATTTTTTTCATTTTAGCTCTCCTCATTAATATTCTATTTCTTATTTTTCATTTTTAGTATATAATGTTGTATGGTGATGGTATGGAAATTTTAAAATATATTATTTTGGGAATTATTCAAGGTTTTACAGAACCTCTTCCTATTTCAAGTAGTGGACATCTTGTATTATTCAAAAATGTCTTTAATACAAATATGCTCACAGATGTTAATTTTGAAATTGTTGTTAATTTTGGTTCCTTTTTAGCTATTTTGTTAATTTTTTGGAAAGATATTGTAAAATTAGTAACTGCTTTTTTTGGATATATTTTTTCTAAAAAGAAAAGAAAAGAATTTTATAATGATTTTAAATATTGTATGTTAATTATTGTTGGAAGTATTCCAGTTGGTATTGCAGGAGTTTTATTTAAAGATAAAATTGATGCTTTATCTGGAAAAATGTTTTTGATTGGAATTGCTTTTTTTATTACTTCTATTCTATTATTTTTAGTTAAAAATGCGAATGGAAAAAAAGAAGATCATGATATTACTTATAAAGATGCGATTGTTATTGGTCTTTTACAAATGGTTGCTTTAACTCCTGGTATTAGTCGAAGTGGTACTGTATTAGTTGGTTGTTTATTATGTGGTATTTCTCGTAAGGCTTCCTTAAAGTATACATTTATGCTTTATTTTCCAGTAAGTGTTGCTTCTATGGGGCTTGGTGTATTAGATATGATGCAAGAAGGTAATTTAACAAATCTATTCATTCCTTATTTATCAGGACTTGTTGCTGCAGGTATTGTAACTTATTTTTCTTATCAATGGTTATCTGATTTAGTAAGAAAAGGAAAATTATGGAAATTTTCAATTTATTGTTTTTGTTTAGCAATCTTTGTTTTCATTTATTTTCGTTAAGAGCTTAGCTCTTTTTTTTATTTCAATAAAAAAAGTATATGTTCTATACTTCTATTTTTTCTCTTTCTTCTTTGTTTTGAAATTCTACTTGGTTAATGGAATCAAATCGTTTGGTAATTTTATCTGTTGTAATGTTAATTTCTTTAACATCTTTTGTAACTGTTTCAATACTGCGACTTAATTTATCCCATCTTTCTTTATAGCGTGCAAAATCAATTGATAATTTATTTAATTCTAGTTGAATTATTTTAGCATATTTATCACGTTCTAAATTTTTTATAATCATTGCTATTGTTGATAATGTACTCATTAGAGTTGTTGGTGAGGTAATCCATACACGTTTATCGTATGCATATTTTAATAATTCTGGATGATAAGCATTTATTTCTGCAAATATGGCTTCTGCTGGTAAAAATAATATCGCTTGATCAGATGTAACATCTTGTATTATATATTTACTACTAATGGCATCAATATGTTTTTTAACATCTGTTTTAAATAACTTTAATGCCATATCACGTTCTTCTTTTGTCAAACTACGATTTGTCATTTTTTCGTAGTTTTCTAATGGAAATTTGGAGTCTATACAAATACTTCCCATAGGGCTTGGAGCATGGACGATAGAATCTACAATAAAACCATTTGGAAGTTTATGTTGTATTTCATAAATTTTAGAATTTTTTTCTCCAAATACGCTGGATAATATGTAATTTAAATTTACTTCGCCAAATATTCCTCTAGTTTTTTTGTCAGTTAAAACACTTTGTAAAGATACAATCTCTGTTGATAAGGAATCTATTTTTTTTTGAGCTTCATCTATTCTAGATAATCTTTCTAAAACATTATTAAAGGTTTTATTTGTTTTTTCAAAATTTTCATCCAATCTTACATTAACTTTTTCATTCATCCATATTAATCTTTTTTCCATTCTGTCGTTTAAGCCAGCAAAGTCATTTTGTAAATTTCTTGAAAAATCGTATTTAAAATCCCCTAATTCTTTTGTGACATTTTTTTCTAAATTTAAAATCGTATTTGTAAATGTATTTTCTTTTGCTTCTTGTTTTTTTATAGTTATTAATAAAAATGCTAAAAACAATATTACTATTACAAGTAACCCAATTATTATATATTCCATTTTATTTCCTCATTTCTAACTAAGTATACCAAACATTTGTTTTTTTATCAATGATTAATAAAAAAAATCTACTATTTATAGACTTTTTTAATGAACAACTTGTGTTACATCATAACCAAAATATTCAAGCATTCTTACTACTCTACCACTATGAAGACCTTTACTACATATAAAATAATATGGTTTTTCTTTTTTTAAATATCTATCATAGTATAACATAAATTTTTGATATGGAACATTGATTGCGTCTGGATGATGACTTATTAAAAAATCTTGCATTCCAGATAAGTCGATTAATGTACCCATCGATTTATTGTATTCTCCAATAGAAATTTTTTTCATTTATTACCACCTATTTTAAAGTATGCATTTTTTGTTTTTTGACATATAATATTTACCTATAAAAAGACCAATAGTTAGAGTACTAATTATGGCTATTTAAAATATGAAGCTATAGAAACATTATCCTTCATTTATTATTTGTCCTCCATTTACGGTATGAGTATTTGGTCCTGTTGGTGCAGTATTATTTGAAATTAATCCACCTTTTATAGTTAGCAAACTTTGGCTTGCACTGGCAGAAACCTTTGTAACAACCACACCCCCACCTGAACTGCTAGCAGTATTATTAGTGATTTGGCCACCATACATATTCATTAAAGCTTTATGTGTATTTCCTGCTACTAAAATAACACCCCCACCAACTTGAGCATGATTTTCAGAAATGTCCCCATCATAAAAATTAAAAGTTGATTCTATTAAATATATAGCACCTCCTTCTCCTTGATAACTTACTGAAGAATATGCAGTATTGTTTGTTATACTTCCACTATACATGTTTATTGTACTTTGATACCGAGCAACAATACCACCGCCGTTTGCCCACGAAGAACTTTCGATACGATTGTTTCTTATAATACCTCCATCAATATTAAGCGTACTCGAAGATATTAAAAGACCTCCTCCATTGTTGTTATTGATGACTGTAGAATTTTGAATAATAGAATTACTAGATAAATTTAATACACTATTAACTACTCTTAATAATGGTAAAGTATTTTGTACGTTGTTTCCATCCCAAGTGATATTACTAGTTGTCACAGTATTTGAATTCCAAATATCTGCTAAGGGTTGAGTTAAAGTACTTGATTTGATTATACTATAATTATTTGTTCCATTACTTCTTAATGTAACACTCTTATTTTCTATATTCATATTGGTTGTACTTGTGGCTATGATATCAGATAAAAGCAAAATGCTTCCACCACTCTTTACTTTGTTATAGGCGGGTTGTAACGTAGCATAAGGACTCTCTAATGATCCATTTCCTGTATCATCACTTCCACTTGATGATACATACACATTCTCATAAGCTATGGTTACCTCTAATTCTTTTTCTTCTAATATTATTCCATCTTGAGTCTCTGCTCTAACACTCA